>NZ_JAWNEI010000009.1:0-242319 GCF_034107425.1 Enterobacter sp. 148H3
CCCAGCGCATTCGGCGCATACTGGTAAAGGTTTATCCCCCCCGCCAGCCCTATCGGGTCCTGCTGCGTAAACCGCCCGCAGTCCGGGTCGTAATACCGGAACAGATTGTAGTGCAGGCCTGTCTCACGGTCCAGGTATTGCCCCTGCATGCGCAGGTTCTGAGAATATCCTGATACCTGCGACTCGCTTTCCCGCAGCAGCTTGCCCCAGGCGCTGTTGACCCCTTCCCAGCGCACCTGCCCTTCGATATCCGTCATCCGCTCCGGCGTGCCGTTGGGCTGGCAGTGGAACCAGAAAATCTCCGGAGCATCAACGCCGTCAATACGCGCCAGCGGGTCGTAGCTGTCCTGGTCGCTGTAGACGTAGGTGAGCGGCACATCTCCGTGCACCTCCTGCAGCAGGCGGAACCCTTCCCAGACAAACCGGGTGGTGACCGGCTTGCCGGTTGGCTGTCCGCCCAGCATCTGGCATCGCGTTTTACTGATGCGTCGCCCGAGCGGATCGTAGCGGAAGCTGACCTGCGTCTGCGGTTTGTTGCGATCCCGCGGCTGGCTGATGACCTCCGTCAGGCGGTGTTCACCGTCGTAGCGGTAGTGCCAGCGGGTCTGGCCGTTATCCTTCTCTATGGTGCGGCCGTGGATGTCATAGCGCCAGCGAATGCCGTTCAGCTGCGTCAGGCGGTTGTGCGTGACCTTCTCAGCAGCCCCTTCGAGCGGGTTACCGGCAGCATCCCAGCGCCACTGCTCCTGGCCAGGCAGCGTGCCGTCCTGAACGAGCAGGCGCCCGGCGCTGTCGTACTGCCAGCGGTACCAGCTGAAGGGGTTATCGTCCCGCTCTTCACGCACCAGGTTATTGCGGTAGTCGTAATCCCAGCGGCGGGACCAGCGGCGCGGCGACGGACGCTGGGCATTGCCGGTAAAGACGTCCCGGCGATGCAGTCGGCCAAGACGATCGTATTCGCTGCGGGTGGTCAGCAGCCCCTGGGTGCGGCTGGTCTCCCGGTGGAGTTCGTCGCGGGTAAAGTCGGAGACCGACAGCTTATTGAGAACAAGGTGAGCAAGGCGCGAAAGAAGCAGGCAAGATGCGTGCGAATGGGAAAGATTACATCGTTAAAGATGGCGAAGTGATGAACTTCCTGTTTAACGTTTGATTTGTTTTGAATGAAAAAAATCCACGCTTTGGCGTGGATTTTTTTATTGCGGGGTTAAAACACATTTTCCAGGAGTTCGGTTTTCATGCTGGGTTCAAAGGGAATGATTTCAGCAGTCGCAAGTTTTAACCTCTAAAAAGGATCCTCGCGCAAGCGCTCTTCAAGAGAGGCAAGACTCTCACATTTAGCGAGTCTGACTCCACCGGTTCCAGGGATCCGTCTACCCGATGCCAGAAATATCCCCTCTGCATACCCCCTTTTTTAGCCACTCCACATGAGTAGGTTTCGCTGCGTCGATTTCTTCGTGTGTTTTTATATAGGTCAAAATGACAATGTAAACCGTGCTCATCCTTTGCCACTCAGTTCAGTTTTAAACCGCTTGTTGGAACTGCTTATGCGGCCCTCTTTGGCTACCGGTTATTGTTATCGTTTTTTGGCGCTTTTGATGTTAATACGCAGGGCCCAATTGAGACAAAGCATTACGCTTCATATCCCAGGAATAAAACCAATCATGCCAGCCGTTTTGCTTTTCCGCATAGCTACAGACCACAACCACTTCCTTTGACAGGTTGAAGGTTAAGTAATAGAAAAATGCGCCTTCAGGAGGTGCTGACCAAAATAGTTTTTTGCCCTGCGCATTGAAGATGGTCAAAACGGTTGGTAATGGCTTTGGCTTGCTTAACACAAAGACTAACTGGCGTGTTGAGTCGACCATTGCATAGTCTAAAAATGGCATACTAACCAGTATGTTACTTTCGCCACGCGCCCATTGAAGCAGGTCATTTTCTTTAATACAAATGAGATTTTCAATCATTGGTAAACCTCAACTTTTAAAGTTTGATCTGTTTCAAATCACCTTCAAAAAGCCCCACAAGATATACCCGGTATCGGGCTGGCTGCACTTCTTTATACGTTAATACAGTAGAAAACTCTTTCAAACACTTTGTACATGTATTTTTCGAAACATCTAATTGGCTATCGTCATAGCTATATTTCTTATGTTCACTGACAAGCTTCACACCTCTCATTTTCTTTACCAAAAAGCATTTTACCTCTTCAGTGAGCGTGTCAAAATCATATGAGTTTACGATAGAATAGACTATTACTCCCTCGCATTCAGGGCATGCTATTTCCTTTCCATACTCTATGAAATCATTGTCAATGCCATCGAGGACTAATAACTTCTTTTTTAGTCGATTAGTTATTTTCATTTTTTGAGCTTATTAATAAAAAAGTAAGGCGAGAAGAAAAATGAGGGATTTTATTAATTAATAACAGTATTTATGTCAAACATTCCATTCGATATAAATACCACAATCGAAGCTTTTTTCATTAGACTGCACAACAATACTTCCCCATTCATGCACCCAGTGAATTCCATATGGTGGGGTTGTAATTTTAAGTTTAGGGTTCGAGGTTATTTCATTCTCAACCCATGCTGTCAAACGCTGCCGCTCCTCCGATAAATTACTCAGATTAGCCCTTTTATCCCAATCATCTAGAGTTTTATAAAAACTTCCATCCTTACTAGTAAGGAATATTGATGGGGAAAAAGAAAATACTGAAGGACTCAGTTCCAAAATGAAAACTTGATCTTTCCATTTAATATTATCGATAGAGAAATAAAAGGACCTATAGAAGTAAATGGCGAGAAGGATTTGTAAAATACGGAATGTTTAAAAGTATCAACATCTTTTAACTGGAGGGGGTGGTTGTTAATTGCCACAAAACCATTGTGAACATCAAGGTTCATTTCTAACATATCTAAACCACCTTGTCTGGAAGTGACTACGTTGTATTCCAAACCATATATATCCCATGATTAAATGACTTTGTCTCATATGAGACTGAAACCCGCCACCACTCAAAGTTCCACCTAATCATGTCTCTTTCCGTGGTATCAGGAGTGTCCAGTTTAGTGATTCTTTCTGCCAATCAGACAAGTTTTTTACTGAATTAATTTCCGGTTGGCACTCGCAACCCTGAACGATTATTAACATAAAGCCTTAGATGATTATAAAAAATAATTACATTTAAATCTGAAATTTTTAGCTTTTGGAATACTACAATTGTTTAATTAATTTTTATTGACAACTGTCTTTGGCATGACGAAATGGCCTCCCACAGGGTCAATTTCAATTCTATTTACCCGATGTGATTTTCTACACCGCATAATTAAATAATTGCGAGTATTTTTACACCCATACGCACACAATTCATAACTTTATATTATTCCATCTGCAATAATCCTTCCAGGATTTTTCATCTCTAAAACCAGAACGATAATTACAATAAATTGCACCTGAACAATTCCAGTGGTCATAAGCCGCATTTATATGGCCCCATGCTCCATGAACTGGGAGATCAACATTCGTTTTATCTTTGAACCAATCCCTTAATTTTTTTGTAACTTTCCCCTCCGGTTTTTTTTGTTCTCCATCGATTAATTTATAAGGTGCGAAACTCCAACTGCCAATAATAGCATTTTCATCATTAGGTTGAATAAAATTAACTATCAAATAAATATCACCATGCGCGTTTCCTTTTATGTTAAAAATAGCTCTATAGGAGACTGTTTCACATCCCTTATCTGGCCAAGCCTCCCAATTTAAATTATCATTATTCATTATTTCTTTTTTGATTGTAAATGGTGTCAGGGTGAGTATTTTATTGAAGAAAAAAGCGCCTGTATCTACATCAAGATTCATAGTTACATTCCGATATCAAAAGGCTTGCCAATAGGCTCAAGCACAGTTTTATAATTTGAAAGGAAAAATTGTGTTCCTCCTCCCTGACCAAAAACAACAGGATCTTGTGATAAGGCTTGTCCTGTTCCAGCTACTGCATCACGTTTTACACGGTACGCCTGAATTTTGCTACGGAATCCAAAAATTCTATGTGGCTGTACCTGCAAACTCTCCCATAATTTTTGTCTACTACCGCCAGCGGCATCAAGAGTTGCCTTATCAAAATAAAAGCCAGATTGTCCAGGAGCACCACCGTAGATGACATCACCCTCTTTTAACATTGTGTTAGACCATAAGTCGCGTCCTTTGTACTCCCCATGACCTTGCCACTGCCTTCCGAAAGCAGCCTGATTATGGTCATTTGCTTTCGTCGGTGCACATCTTGGTTTCAACCCCCACGGATCCACCCATCCCAGCGCATTCGGCGCATACTGGTAAAGGTTTATCCCCCCCGCCAGCCCTATCGGGTCCTGCTGCGTAAACCGCCCGCAGTCCGGGTCGTAATACCGGAACAGATTGTAGTGCAGGCCTGTCTCACGGTCCAGGTATTGCCCCTGCATGCGCAGGTTCTGAGAATATCCTGATACCTGCGACTCGCTTTCCCGCAGCAGCTTGCCCCAGTCGCTGTTGACCCCTTCCCAGCGCACCTGCCCTTCGATATCCGTCATCCGCTCCGGCGTGCCGTTGGGCTGGCAGTGGAACCAGAAAATCTCCGGAGCATCAACGCCGTCAATACGCGCCAGCGGGTCGTAGCTGTCCTGGTCGCTGTAGACGTAGGTGAGCGGCACATCTCCGTGCACCTCCTGCAGCAGGCGGAACCCTTCCCAGACAAACCGGGTGGTGACCGGCTTGCCGGTTGCCTGTCCGCCCAGCATCTGGCATCGCGTTTTACTGATGCGTCGCCCGAGCGGATCGTAGCGGAAGCTGACCTGCGTCTGCGGTTTGTTGC
Organism: Enterobacter sp. 148H3; assembly: GCF_034107425.1. Taxonomy (NCBI): domain Bacteria; kingdom Pseudomonadati; phylum Pseudomonadota; class Gammaproteobacteria; order Enterobacterales; family Enterobacteriaceae; genus Enterobacter; species Enterobacter sp. 148H3. The sequence goes on from NZ_JAWNEI010000009.1 coordinate 4,847, forward strand.
GATCCCGCGGCTGGCTGATGACCTCCGTCAGGCGGTGTTCACCGTCGTAGCGGTAGTGCCAGCGGGTCTGGCCGTTATCCTTCTCTATGGTGCGGCCGTGGATGTCATAGCGCCAGCGAATGCCGTTCAGCTGCGTCAGGCGGTTGTGCGTGACCTTCTCAGCAGCCCCTTCGAGCGGGTTACCGGCAGCATCCCAGCGCCACTGCTCCTGGCCAGGCAGCGTGCCGTCCTGAACGAGCAGGCGCCCGGCGCTGTCGTACTGCCAGCGGTACCAACTGAAGGGGTTATCGTCCCGCTCTTCACGCACCAGGTTATTGCGGTAGTCGTAATCCCAGCGGCGGGACCAGCGGCGCGGCGACGGACGCTGGGCATTGCCGGTAAAGACGTCCCGGCGATGCAGTCGGCCAAGACGATCGTATTCGCTGCGGGTGGTCAGCAGCCCCTGGGTGCGGCTGGTCTCCCGGTGGAGTTCGTCGCGGGTAAAGTCGGAGACCGACAGCTTATCGAGCGCAATGCTGAGCAGATGCCCGCTGCCGTAGTAGAACTGCTTCAGCTCGCGGCCATCGGGCAGCGTGACGGAGGTGCGGTTGCCCAGCGCGTCATACTCCCACGCCAGCTCGCCGTGCTCGCCCGCTTCGCGCGTCACGCGCCCAAGCGCGTCATACTCAAAGGCAAGCTCCTGCTCTGCCTCGGTGGTCCACACGTCGGCTGCAAGTGCAGGATGCAGCCCAATCCGGCTTAATAGCCCGGACGGCGTGTAGTGGTAGCGGGTCTGGCCTTCCGGTGTGGTGCGGGCGACCAGCTGGCCGCTCGCGCTCCAGGCGAAGGCGTGGGTGATGGCCTCCGGATGACCGGCGGCAAAGGTGCGCGCAATCGTGCGCCCGCAGGCATCATAGCGATACTGCGAGGCCACGCCATCGAGCCCCACCTCTTCCAGCAGCAGCGAATCTGGCCCCCAGCGGAACTGATACGCTTCGCCGTTCTCGTTTTCCAGAGCAATCAGACGCCCGCGGCTGTCCCAGCGGCGTCGCACTTCTTCACCCTGCGTATTACGGGTGGCGGTTAAGCGCCCCGCCTCGTCGTATCTGAACTCACTTTCTTTCCCGTCGGCGCCCGCATGCTTCACCGGCAGACCGCGTTCGTTCCATTTGAGCGATTCCGTCCAGCCTTCCGGGCGATCGAGCTGCACCGGACGCCCTGCGGCGTCGTAGCGGTAGCGCGTCTCTTCCCCGTCGGCGCCAGTCTCAGCCTCCAGCCAGCCCAGCGGGTGATAGCGATAGCGGGTAATACGCCCGGAACAGTCGGTCGAACGTACGATCTGCCCGGCCTCGTTGTACTCCTGGTAGCGGCTGTTGCCAGCGGCATCGACCTCTTCCACGACCTGGCCAAACTCGTCCCGGCGCAGCTGCGTCGTCTGCCCCATCGGGTCTACCACGCGCTTGAGCCCGTGATGTTCGTCGTACCAGAACCGGGTGGCGCTGCCGTCGGCTTCAATAATGGCCGCAGGAAGCGCGCGGTGCTCCAGCCAGGTGGTGGTGCGGGTGTTGCCGTCGGCATCGGTCTCCTGCACCCGGTTGCCCATCTCGTCGTAGACGAAGGTGACGGCGTTGCCGAGCGGATCGATGCGACGCGTGAGAAGCTCGTTTTCGTCCCACTCGTAGCGCCAGTTTTCACCGCGCTCGTCAACGTAGCGAACGATTAGATTTTGCGCGTTCCAGTAGTGACGGCGCGTCTGACCGTCGTAGTGCTCGACGGTCGTCAGCCCGGCGGCTAAATCGTAGCTAAAGCGGCACCCGTCGCCGGTGCTGGTACGGTTTTCCACCACGCGCCAGTGGTCGAATTTTTGCCACCGGTATTCGCTCTCCAGACCGCCCGGCATCCGGTGCCAGACCATCAGGCCGTGGTCGTTGTAGCGGTATTCACGCGTCACCACGCCTGAGGCATCCGTCGCGCTCGCCAGCTGGCCGCGCGCGTCGTAGCCCCACTGCATCAGCGGCCAGGTCTGGTTGCCGTCGAAATGGCTGGCTGCGGTCACGCGCTGCGGGAAACGTTCATCGTCATAGCGCAGGGTGACGTCGATTGCCCGCGGCTCGTCATGAATACCAGTCAGCCTGCCGTGCTCGTCCCACTCCGTCAGCAGCGCGTTGCCGTATTCGTCGCTGAGGGAGGCCAGACGCAGGATGGAGGGGTTCGCCCGGGTTGGTTTATACAGACGCCACACCGCGCCGTCATCGTCAGCAATCGCCACGTCGCCGCTCTCGTTGCGGCGGATAATAATGCCTTCGCTGATGCTGTAAAATGCCCGGTCGACCGGCGGCAGCTCGAAGCTTAGCTCGCGCCCGGTTTCGTCGAACCAGGTCGCGTTGTCTTCTTCTAGCGCCAGGTAGCTGTCAAAAGTGGTTGCCCAGCCCAGACCAAACAGCCCTTCGCGGGTGGTCAGGCTGTTGTAGCTGCGCTGCCAGCGAAGCGGGAAGCGCCCCGGCAGCGAGAAGTCGAGTTCGTCGTCGTCATTCAGCACCTTCACGCCGGTAGCGGCGTGAACCGGGTGCGAGGAGCCGAACACGGCGTTGACCGCCATATCGGCCAGCATCCCGCCGCCGGCCGCCGCCAGCGCGCAGGGCATATTTTTCAGGATCTTGCCCGGACGCCCGCGCAGCAGGGAGAGCGCAATCATCCCCAGCGCCAGACCCGGCGTTTTACCGCTTTTGATATCGCGAACCGTGAGCGTGTCCCCGCCGATGATTACGTTCGGGGAAACATCGTCGGACACAGTACCTTCGCAGGTGGTGCGATCTTTCGCACGCACCGCGGGCTGCCCGTTGATGAAGACGCTTTTAGAGCCTTCCGCCAGATACTGCGGCCCGGAGTGCTTTTCGCACGCCACCTTGTCTTCTTCCAGCGGCGAGGTTCCGGCAGCGGCAGAGGCCACGCTCGGCTGCCACATTTCGCTGCCAAACTGTCCGGCGGCAGAAAGCAGCATGCCCGCGTAATCGGCAAAGCTGCCCGGCGACTGCGGCTCAGGTGAAGGAGTATCTGCGGGCGTCAGCGTGCCTGCCGCGCGTGCGGCGGGGATTGCGTTGGTGAGAACGTTACTGGAACCGGTCGTGATTTTACCCGCAGGCGACGGCGGGAAAAGCGCATTGCCTAACCCCTCAGCGGCGTTGCTGATATCGTCGGTGATCCCCGCGACGTTCGCCAGCACGCCGCCAATGATGCCGCTTAACAGACAGCTGGATCCAATTGCTGCCACGCCTGCAGCTGCTGCCCCCGCCCCCAGCAATGGCGCCGCTACGGTTGCTGCTGCGCCTACCGCCGCGCCGATCACCGCATAGGCGGCACCTTCCGCCACAATGCTGGTGATGTCAGCAAAAATGCTGGAGTGAATAATCTCGTCGCCCTTACGGGCCGCGTTGCTATCGCTCATGCCTTACACATTCCGGTTGTCGTTTAGCGTCAGACTCTGCTTAAGCGCGCTCCAGCGCACCTCGTCCTCTTCGGTAAAGGCTCTTAATGCCGAGAGGGTAAAAATCATCAATACCGGTTTGCCCGGCGTCTGCACGGCCAGCTGTTTTTGCCACAGGCGCTGCCCGTTACGGTCAAACGTGGTCTCAACTTCCAGCCCGTTAATGTTGCCGTCAGGCCCGGCCTTTACGTTCCTAAATTCGCTCTGGGCAATCTCACCCATCTGAGGACGCAGCACGTCCCACTGGCGGTGAAATTCTTGTTCGTAGTCGCTGCCATCGGGAATCACGCCGCGGCTGACCACCACGGACAGCCCGCTTTCGTCATCGCGAATGATGTTCATGCTGTTGTCCTGCCAGGCAGCAGGAAAAAGGGAAAACGAACCTTCCTGGAGGGTGTATTTCATAAGTGAACTCGGGATGATTAATATTGAGAGAAACAAGAAGGCCAATCCATGCTGGCCTTTTGGCTGGCTGTATAGTTATTTAAGCCACTGGCCTGACTGCTCGACTAAAACATGGTTGCCTTTGCTGACAACCAGATTCACGGGGGCGTACGTCACGGTATAAGCGACCTCGCCATTCTTGTACGTTGAGCCGATTATTTTACCTGCGGAGTCGCGTAACGTTTTTCCCTTTAAGGAGATCGTACTGTTATCGCTTTTTCGCACGCCGAGATAGAGCATCTCGTCACATTCGCTCTCAAAATGACCGCACCTGTTTTTCAGAGAAATAGCGAACTTTTCGGTATCCAGTTTTCTGGTTTCAGCGTGATGAACCGAAGCGGCTTTACGTAACGTATAGCGCTGTGGAGCATAATCATTTCCTTTTTGAGGAGGCGTTACCAGACGCCATTCCATTTCACTCCCCTTTATTTCCAGAACAGCTCGTCCGTCTGCGCCGCCAAACGATGAGTTAAACGCTACGCTGGCACGATTGCCAGCGATGGTACCGCTAAGATTTCGCTCATCATTTTCCGGGCAATCTATGCGGTTGCCTCTCCGGGATATATAGCAATAAGACCCGGTGATGCGGTTGCCTGATTCAGCTAACCGCAGGGTTAACGTCGAGTCGTCGCCAGCTCCGCCTGCCCAAACCCCGTCAAACGCAGGTCTCGACTGGCTGTTCGTTGCAAACTGCATCGTATTGAACCTGGTGGCCCATTGCTGGATATCAGCATTAATACCCGGGCTATTATCAGAGGATTGGTAATGGATTACGTCCGACTCCGGAACCACCCAGGCCGCAAAGATTTTGCCGTCAGGATCGATAACCAGCGCTGACGCGTTCTCCAGATAAAGATCTTTTAGCCAGCCTTCAACAAACAATCCTCCACCTGTGGTGGTATGCGGTTCGCCGAAGACGTCAAAGTTATCAATAAAGGTTTGGTAGTGATTTCCCAGCAGCGTCCTGAGATTGTCTGTCACTTCACTGTCGTTAAGGATGCGACCTACCGTAACGAGCTTATTATATTGCGATAATTCAAGTGCCGATGACGTTTCAACGACGCCTGTCAATAAAGCCGTGAACAATGCGACTGCCAGATATTTTTTGGTCATAAATTATTCTTGAGAATCATTTTTGTAATTCATCGTTATTTTTATAACGTTGCCACCTTTTATCTCAAAAGAGAGCAATTCTTTATCCAATTCGTAGGTAATCCACTGCTCCCCGGCATCATTTTCGACCTGACCGGTACCGTATGCGCTGTTCAGTTCCTTTCTCGTTGAACCCACATGGACACCGCGCGGCGTTGCGAATTCTACGGCAGTCAGCGTAATCTGCGACACGATATAATCATCAACGCTTCGTTCAGCTTTATCCCACCAGAGATTGGAACTGAATATTTCTAACCCAGCTCTTTGATGCTGGAAGAATTTATAGTTCGTTTCGTCAAAAGGAACCTCACCGACAAAGTTGCCTTCCAACGGCACATCAATTTTGCCGGCACTATCAGGAGACCATCGGTCGCCCAATGCGACAGGCTGGTCTTTGATCTGCACAGAAAAATCCCGTTTTGTCAGAACGGGAGGCATCACCTGAGCCAAAACCACATTGCTGCCGAGACAGGTAAACATTAGGGCAGAAAAAAGAAATGTCGGCGTGTGTTTTTTCACGTTAATCGTCATTTATTAAATGTGTATTGCAATTATCATCCAGAAGAAACCGTCAGGACATGAGTGCAGTATTTCTTAGTCTGCGCTAATGACGACTGAACCCAGACAGTGAGGATTTTTCACGGTGAAACTGAAGCTCACCTTTTGTCCATTCATATCTTTTAGGGCTGTATAGCTGGTCACTTCGTTCTCCGAACGGCCGCGCGGATAATCAGTTAACCTCAACTGCGGATAGCGCTTTTTAACGGTATCAAGCGTTATGCATTGACCTGAGGAGGGTGAAAAATTCAGTAAAGGCGCCATGCCGTCGTTATCTTTGCTTAAACGTAACTCAATTGCGGTTATGTTCGTTCCATCCGCCAGTTTGATATCGTCGGCATTGTAGAAATTGATATATTCATTTTGCCTGGTCATCTTAAACGATAACGGCGCGTTACTAAGGGTTGTAACGGATAACGTCTTAAGCGATGCACTCATCCCGGAAATAAACATCCAGAGATCCTTTTTCTGTGCATCTCCTCCAGCCATTCCCGTCGTTAGTAACGCGATAAGCACCGCATCTGCTTTACTCATCTTTGGCCGTAAATTTCGCCTGCACCGCCGCATCAATATCCCCTTTATGCCCCGATCCCGGTGCCGTGGTGCCCGGTTTTGTACCAGAGGTATTCAGATGCAGCTTACCGCCAGTGGTGATATACCCATCCCCTTCCACGAAGAAGTTAAATTCTTTACCGATCAGGTTAATCTTGCCGTTAGCATTCAGCTCAATGGCACTCTCACCGGAGACCAGCCGCAGCTTCGTCCCGGAAGCGATAACATACTGCTCCACCGCCGCATCCAGCTTGCCTTTCCCCGTCAGGATCTCGGTGCCACCTTTCACGGCCTGAGTCTGATTCGCTTCCACGCGATGCAGTTCATTTTTCTTCACGTAATGGCTGCGCTCGCCGCCGACGCTGTGCGTTTCATCATTTTTAACGCTGGTGTCCATGTTGCGTTCGGCCTGGATCCACACCTGCTCTGCGCCCGCTTTATCCTCAAACCGCAGGGCGTTGGCGTTGTCCACGGAACCGTCTTTCGTGCGGCTCATAAAGCCCATCTGCGTCGCCGCAGCCGGTAGCGCCCACGGCGGCATGCTCGCGTCGTTGTACACGCGACCGGTAATAATCGGCCGGTCCGGATCGCCGTTGATAAAGTCCACCACCACCTCGTCGCCGACGCGCGGGATCTGCACCCCGCCGTAGCCCTGGCCCGCCCACGCGCTCGACACGCGCACCCAGCAGGAGCTGGTGTCATCGCCCTTCGCCAGACGGTCCCAGTGGAACTTCACCTTCACGCGGCCGTATTTGTCCGTCCAGATACTCTCGCCGTTCGGGCCCACCACCTTCGCGGTCTGCGGGCCGTAGGTGCGCGGCCACGCCGTGGTCTGCGCCGGACGGTAGGCCACCGACGCAGGAATGACCGTGAAATCGGTCCGGTGAATGGTCTCCCCCTCGCCGCTGGCGTAACGGTTCTCTTCAAAGTGATAGCCCGCCGCTGTGACCAGATACTCACCGTTGTCGCTGAAGAACGGCGCGTTGGTTAAGGTGAAGGTGTGCCCGGGCGCAATCCCCACCGCCGTGGCGGTGGCCTGAATCTGCTGGTGCTCCACCTGCCAGCGCTCCTGACGAATGCGGGCATAGAACTCCCCGTGCCCCTTGTCCACAAAGCGCCCCGGCCAGTCGTACACGTCAATGCTGCCCGGCGTCGGCGACGCCGGGTTCTGCTGGGCCTGGAACAGCCACGCGTTCGGCTTGCGGAAGTCATAGTCGTCGAGGCTGTAAATCCCCGGCGTCACGCTGTCCTCCAGCGCCCACTGGCTGATGCCCTCTTCATCCGTGCTGCCGCCTGACGGCGTCTGGTGGTAAGGAATAACCTCATAGCCGCTGAACGGCTGATGCTGCGTGGCGGCATCAGTCAGCACCAGGGTGTGCTTGTCCGCCTCATGGCGGAAGTGATAGGCAATCCCCTCCAGCTCCATCAGGCGGCTGATGAAGTCCAGGCTCGACTCCTGATACTGCACGCAGTAGTCCCACACCCGGTAGCTGCCGGTGAGTTTATCCTCAACGTTGACCTGATGCTCACCCAGCAGGGTTTTGACAATCTGCGGCACCGTCTGGCCCTGGAAGATACGCAGGTTACGGTCGCGCTTCATCGACCACAGGTCCGGCTCCACCGTCAGCTGGTACACCGCATAGCGGGTGCCCGTCAGCTCAACGGCGCTGACCGCCACGCGGGTAATCTTGCCGTTAACATAGCGGGACGTCAGCAGGCTCTGCGTCGGGATGGTCACCGTGACCGGCTGGCCCAGCAGCTTGCTGCGGTCGATGCGCGCGTCCGTGCCGAGCACGGTCAGCGTGAGCGCGAACGACTCGGACATCGCCTCGCGGCCGGAGAGTTTCCAGAAAAGCAGCCCCTCCACCGGGAGCTGAACGGTAATTCGGTTGAGCATAATCTTTATTCCACTATGGACTAATCTCGGTGTTCATTGAGATATTTTTTAAATCGTGCTTATTTAAGCCATAAACCTGAAAACATAAGGACGCTACCCAGGGAAACTACGCTTTTAGCAACGATAAGTAAGCAAGGCGCAACAACGCGTGTTATAGACGATATTGCTTCATAATTTTCAGCATTGTATTTTTTGTGCCCTCCTGTAATCCCGGAAAAGATCGTACAGAGCAGCACAACGGTAACTTTTAGTCCCCATACGCACAGGAAAGACATGGAAAAGATAATCGAATATTGTTTCGCCGTTGCGACGGAGAATAATGACATTGACTGAGCGAGCCATTTCAACGTAAAACCAATAACAACCGTAACCGCTAGCACCAGAACGAACATCAACCCAGCAAGGAACCATTGTTTTTTACTGAATAAGTCTTTTCCATTCCAGATAAATGCTAGCGTCCAAATCATAAAAATAAAAAAGAAAAACAAATGCATCATAATATCCCGCATTTACTTATTTTCATATCCTGGCATTGCTGGCATCTAACTAACCTCTTTATATCAGCCTGTACTGCCAAACCAGATGCCATAGAGCATCAAGATACAGCCTAACGAGGCGAGACATTTTGCTACCAGGTGTAATTTGGCCCCGTACCGGGCAGACAGAGACGATAGTTTTAAATACATTTCTTTGGTATTATACCGTTTATGAAATCGCATAATACTCTCGAAAATAGCATTCAACATCACAACAAAAAATTTCGACAGTAACATTGCCACCAGGGATGCCGGTAATATTAATGCTATCGCCCGCGCGCTTTCTCTGTCCAGTAACGGGGTTAATTTTGATACGCCAATTAAAATGAGTGTCAATGCAAGCGCACCAACCAACACTGAAATGAATTTAATTCTAAAGTCTCGCCACTCTTTTAGGGTGTAAAGATCTTTCCCGCTCCAGATATAGACTAAAGAGATGAGTATAAAAATTATAAAGCCAGTCCATTTCATTATTTCATCTTTTATTCATGCTTTTTTCCAGAGTAAAAAAACAGTCACTACTTTTCTTCAGATTTATGACACGGATATCCTTCCGTGCCATAGATGATGAACAATTTCTAAGCGATGTATTCAGGAGCTCTATCGAACAATTCACCTGCCATTGTAGCAATCCGTTCGTATTGAACGAGTTTGTTTTTCCACTCCTTCGGAATACCGGAGCACCCATATAATGCCCCAGCTATTTGTCCCGCCGTGGCCGCAACGCTGTCAGCGTCATCGGCAAGATTGGCAGCCAGCAGAATCGCATCCCGGAAATTATCAGTATTCCATACGGACCACATCGCGGCCTCAAGCGTATCGATTACATAACCACTTGAACGAATCTGATCGCGAGTTTTTTGCTTATATTCACCCGCGTTGATAATCATTACACGTGGCTGTAGCGGCATGACGTGCGGAGAAAAAACAAAATCTTTATTGCTACCGTTAATCATATGCACGAGCAAATAACTTAAATACTGTGTGCTATTTATTGCTTCCGCGGCTCCATGCGTTGCTATACTTTGTTTTTTAGCCTCATAAAACGCTTTACTTAATGACTTTCTAAAAAAAATAGAGACAGGTGCTTGCCTGATGATGGAAGCATTACCTGCAGTTTCTGGCGCTGTATTACTGCTCCACCCGGGACCAACAGTTAAATATTGCTCTAAAGCAAACCGTGTTGTATTTCCTATATCAAAACAGACGCCATTTGAACTATTATAACCATGCTGATACCATTCCAGAAGTTTATTCCTGAAGCATATAGTATCAGCATCACCTTTCTCAAGAAGCGTTTCCGCAAGACATAATGCCATGGATGTATCATCCGTCCATTCACCTGCGCGGAGTCGAAATGGCCCACCACCTATCATATCTTTGACATGTGCTTTGTCACGAGGTAAAAATTCGAGCGTCGTACCTACAGCATCTCCAACAGCAAGACCTATAAGCGCACCGACAGCACGGTCTCGCGATTCCGCTAGTGAGATGTTACATGATGGCGTTAAGTCCCATTGTTTTTGTACATCACTATTCGAGGATGATTCTAAGGGTTTATTATCATAAATATACTGCAGCCTCCGCTGGACGGAAGGATTGCTAATCGGTAAGTATTCGCGATATTTATCCACATATTTTATCAGGACATGCAAATTGGCATGTAAATCTATCATCCATCACCTAAAATATAGTTACATTCAATATCGTATCCTAAAACTCATCAGGATATTTCATCTTTAGGTTTTGTTGTTTTATTGTGTAATTGGCGTCAACCTCGTGCGGTAGTCTAACCTTTAACCCTCGACGTATTTGATCCACAATAAACCAGGCATCCGACAACCTTTCAAAAAACAACTCATCAGAATTATCAAACTCCTTCGCTGCAAACATACCGAAAGTCATTTTCCATAACTTTGCTTTATCCTTTTCCTTGCCTTCGATTAAGTCCCGTAAAAATATTAATTGTTGTACAATAGAGTCGTACATTTGTAAAATCGGGGCGTGAGAATCACGATTCGTGACGTCTGCATATCTCTTTTGTGCTAAAGTTAATGCTTTATCAACATAACCAAAGGTTGTCATTTCATTCATTGCAGTAGATTCAGTTAAATTGAAATACGACACCTTAGTGCGAGTTGTTTTATCACCTCGCTTCCCCCTATTAATTCTAACTATAAAAAATTATCCTCAGGTGCTCTATCGAATAACTCACCTGCCATTGTGGCGATACGTTCGTGTTGCACGAGTTTATCTTTCCACCCCTGCGGGATACCGGAATAACCATATAATGCTCCCGCTATTTGTCCCGCCGTCGCCGCAACGCTGTCAGAATCATCGGCAAGATTGGCAGCCAGCAGAATCGCATCCTGGAAGTTGTCAGTATTCCATACGGACCACATCGCGGCCTCAAGCGTATCGATAACATAACCACTTGAACGAATCTGATCGCGAGTTTTTTGCTTATACTCACCCGCGTTTATGATCATTACACGCGCGCACAGTGGGAAAATATGAGGCGAAAAAGCTTCTTCTTTTTGATAACCGTTAATTAAATAGTGCAATACCAATCCGAGAAATTGGCATGCGTTAATTGATTCTACCGCGCCATGCGTTGCTCTACTCTGAGCCTGGGATTCGAAGTAAATCGCACGCAGCGATTTTCGACGAAAGATAGATACCGGGGCTTGACGAATAACCCCAGCATTACCAGCAGTGTGTTTCTCTGTATTGCCATACCAGGAAGGTCCGACACGCATATACTGTTCAAGCGCGAATCGCGTCGTATTCCCGATATCGAAGCACCGACCATTACTGCTATTATCTCCGTTAAGATACCATTTCAAGAGATATTTTCTAAGCACATCGGTATGCATTCTTTTTTCTGAAAGATAAGTCTCTGCCAGACATAATGCCATGGACGTATCATCTGTCCATTCACCAGGTTTTAATTGAAAAGGCCCGCCACCAATCATATCCTCTACATGTTCACTGTCTCTTTTCTTAAACTCAAGAGTGGTGCCGACGGCGTCCCCGGCAGCCAAACCGACCAGCGATCCAAGTGCCTTATCACGTGAAACATCTTCAGTTATGGTTAAAGGTAATGTTGCATCCCATGAGTGAGATGAATTCGACGCATCAAGACTAGTGTTTCTTCTTCCATTACGGATATTAATTGGCATGTAGCTACGATAACGATCGGCATAACGATTGATTACCGAGTCTTCACTGTGAAGATCTTCCATTATGCATTCTTTATAAAAGGATTAAACCAGGGAAACTGCGCATGACAGATTATAATCTATCATTCTCTCTTTTTTCCGTGAAACAGAAGACTTAATTACATTAAAAAATGGAGATAGCAATCAAGTGTATATGATAGTTACAGCAAAAAAGTGTTAACGATACCGGACAATCACATTTAAAAATCAAAAAAACTGCCTATCACTTACGATATCTTTTTTGCCTTTTGAGGTACTCTACGTCTTGCTCATGGGGAAGAATAACCTTTAATCCTTGCCCCATCTGCGAGGCTATATAATTAGCATTGGACAAATGCTGAGCAAGTTCGGCATCGGTAGTATCAAACTCTTTAGACGCAAGCACTCCAAGATTCAATGTGTGTAATTTACTTTTATCTTTTTCAGCACCAGTTAGAATAGATTTAATATAATCCAACTGATTTTTCGCCATAACATATAAAGAAAATGTAGGATTTTGTTCTAATCGATTATTAATTGCATCAATAGCATCATTGATATAATCTAGCGCGGTGTAATTTTCTTTATTCATGAGCCACCTTAAATATATCCTTTTCGCTTGAAAGCATCTGTATTGCCCCACCTTTTGTCTGATAGGGTACATCTTTCACTGACCAAGTATAAAGTGCGGGCAAAGAAGTACTACGTAACATTTCAACTTTTTGTTGTGAAACATACGGTTTTGCTACTTTATCAACAACTTGATCAGTGCCATAAATAGTACCTTTTGGATTGATACCCAACTCTGTTGGCTCAACATCTTCTCGAAGAGCATACCAGTTTCCCTGTCGTCCTCCTGGCACTTGGTTTTGATAGAGTGTTTTATTTCTGTTTATTGTTTCAACACTCACTCTATTTGTATAGTCAATGCCATTATCAAAGTCACGAATCTGTTGCGGAGTGAAGCCCTTAGATTCGAGCCAGTTTCTTGCCAGCTCTTTATTTCCTCTGGCTGTAATATCTCTATTGAGATCGCCCGTGCGTCCAAATTTTTCATTAAGTTCAGCTCTTCGGGCCGAAATATTTGGCTTAACCGGTTCGAGAACAGGCTTACCAGCCCGCCACGCATCAAACCTTGCCCCTCCCTTCATGCCAGCCCCGCCGCCTATAACAGAGCCGATCAGCATCCCCCATTTCTGACCGTCGCTGCCTTCGCCAAACAGCATTCCACCCGCGTAGCTACCCACAGTGCCACCGCCCATCGCACCGAGGGTACTCAGAAGTGCGATTGCCGGACTGGCCAGCACCGCCATGGCTCCGGCACCAACGGCGAGCATCGTCCAGTTAACCCATTCCGGGATTTCAGGACTTATTTCATCGGTCTGAACCTTGCTTCCACCGATAATAACATTACGCGATCCCTGACTAATCTCGGCGCTGCAAGTCAACTTATCGCCTGTGCGAGAGGCGGGAAAGTTATTGATGTAAACTTTTATCGAACCTTCCGCAACCCGTTGCAGGCTACCGCTGTGCTCATCACACTCTCCGGCTGACAGATGAGCGCGGATAGCCTTTCGGCTGTTGATAAAGACATTGGGTGAACCTTCTTTTAGCGTACCGGTGGTATGGCGTGGAGCCCATGACATACTGCCGAGGAGCTCACCCAACCCACCCGCAGCACATGCCCCAGCCGCAACGGCAGAAACAGCAACCAACGCGTTCCTCCTGTGACGACAACGGCAGCTGCGCCCAGAATTGCCCCACCAACCAATCCTGCGATCATCCAGCCTTTTGAGGCTGTATGAGCAATCTCATCATCTACGCGAGCGGCCAGACATTCGGACATAACTATTCGGTTCGCTGTGCCATCAGATACCCACGTATCCGATCGGGTGTATTAAGTTGGTCAGAACCAGAGACCTGGCGGCATACGGAAAGCTGTGAAAGCAAGTGATGTGATTTGTCTGAGGAAGTCGTCCAGAGCGCGTAACGAAGGGGTTGGCTGTCCGGCACGGGTGCAATACTGAGTGGTTTACCCCGCTTTTCAAAAAGCAAATACTGCCCCTCTTTCGCCCGCTGAAGCGAAAGGTGTCCATACAGTTCCTGAATGTTTTCAAAGACACTGAGTACCTTACTCTCACTATCAAGCGCAAAAAATGGCCCCTGGCTGTCGGCAGCGAGCATTTCCTGGGTTTCAGTCTGAGCCGGTTTGTGGAACTTAATACTACGGATAATTTCCTGATATTGATTATGATAATAATCGCTAAACTCGCCCGGGCAAGTACCGATATAACACACCATCTTTTGGCCGCCAGGATGGTCACCGAGCAAAATAACGGTCTGCCTCTGGAAAATGATCGCATTATCATTTTTGAACTGATAAAAAAGCTCAACCGCAGGGTGACCATCAACAGAGGTCATCTGAGAGGATTCGAGACGAAAGTCGGGCACCGTAATTTCCAGTTCACGTACCAGCCGTGTTGCCGCATCATGGACTTTATCTTCGTTTTTAGCACTCGCACGAGAAACAACAAAAGTAAACTCGCTGGCTCCATTATCACTCAGAGTAAATAAATTCATGGTTCTGTCTTTAAACACATCAGGTAAGGCGAGGGATGCTTCCTGAAGAATATATTCAGCCATTCGGGTTACTCTTATTTATTGCCATTAATAACAAAAAAACTATCCACTTCCTGCTGGATTTCACCCTGAAGGGATGCGCCAGGCGGATCGATGACATTTTGTCCATCATCAGGGTTCAAATGTAATTCGCCGGAAAGCGTATTAATTTGCGCGTTCTGTTTCGCAGTAAAGTTAAAATTATTACCAATGATATGGACGCTGCCGTCTTTTGATAGCTCGATGGCGCTTTCACCACATTCCAGTCTCAGCGTATTTCCTGCGGAAAGTATAAAATTATTAACAACTTTATCGTTTCGACTGTTCCCCGTCAGGCATACCACATCGCCTTTAATTCCTGATTTCTGGTTTTTCGCTACCCGTAAGGTTTCATCTTCACCAACAAACTGGGTACGATTTTTTTCAGTAGAGTGAGACTCGTCGTTTTTGACGTTAATATCCAGATTCCGCTCGGCCTGGATCCACACCTGTTCCGCGCCCGCTTTATCCTCAAAACGCAGGGCGTTGGCATTGTCGACTGAGCCGTCTTTCGTGCGGCTCATAAAGCCCATCTGCGTCGCCGCAGCCGGCAGCGCCCACGGCGGCATGCTCGCGTCGTTGTACACGCGACCGGTAATGATCGGACGGTCCGGATCGCCGTTGATAAAGTCCACCACCACCTCGTCGCCGACGCGCGGGATCTGCACCCCGCCGTAGCCCTGGCCCGCCCACGCGCTCGACACGCGCACCCAGCAGGAGCTGGTGTCATCGCCCTTCGCCAGACGGTCCCAGTGGAACTTCACCTTCACGCGGCCGTATTTGTCCGTCCAGATACTCTCGCCGTTCGGCCCCACCACCTTCGCGGTCTGCGGGCCGTAGGTGCGCGGCCACGCCGTGGTCTGCGCCGGACGGTAGACCACCGCCGACGGGATGACCGTGAAATCGGTACGGTGAATGGTCTCCCCCTCGCCGCTGGCGTAGCGGTTCTCCTCGAAGTGGTAACCCGCTGCCGTCACCAGATACTCCCCGTTGTCGCTGAAGAACGGCGCGTTGGTTAAGGTGAAGGTGTGACCGGGCGCAATCCCCGCCGCCGTGGCGGTGGCCTGAATCTGCTGATGCTCCACCTGCCAGCGCTCCTGACGGATACGGGCATAGAACTCCCCGTGCCCTTTGTCCACAAAGCGCCCCGGCCAGTCGTACACGTCAATGCTGCCCGGCGTCGGCGACGCCGGGTTCTGCTGGGCCTGGAACAGCCACGCGTTCGGCTTGCGGAAGTCATAGTCGTCGAGGCTGTAAATCCCCGGCGTCACGCTGTCCTCCAGTGCCCACTGGCTGATGCCCTCTTCATCCGTGCTGCCGCCTGACGGCGTCTGGTGGTAAGGAATAACCTCATAGCCGCTGAACGGCTGATGCTGCGTGGCGGCATCGGTCAGCACCAGGGTGTGTTTGTCCGCCTCATGGCGGAAGTGATAGGCAATCCCCTCCAGCTCCATCAGACGGCTGATGAAGTCCAGGCTCGACTCCTGATACTGCACGCAGTAGTCCCACACCCGGTAGCTGCCGGTGAGTTTATCCTCAACGTTGACCTGATGCTCACCCAGCAGGGTTTTCACAATCTGCGGCACCGTCTGGCCCTGGAAAATACGCAGGTTACGGTCGCGCTTCATCGGCCACAGGTCCGGCTCAACCGTCAGCTGGTACACCGCATAGCGGGTGCCCGTCAGCTCAACGGCGCTGACCGCCACCCGGGTAATCTTGCCGTTAACATAGCGGGACGTCAGCAGGTTCTGCGTCGGGATGGTCACCGTGACCGGCTGGCCCAGCAGCTTGCTGCGGTCAATGCGCGCGTCCGTGCCGAGCACGGTCAGCGTCAGCGCGAACGACTCGGACATCGCCTCGCGGCCGGAGAGTTTCCAGAAAAGCAGCCCCTCCACCGGGAGCTGAACGGTAATTCGGTTGAGCATAATCTTTATTCCATATTGCTTATGCGATTCAGAAAAGAGGTTCGCATCTATGCATGAGCGTCATTTATATATCAAAGTGAATGAGTTTTTTCTCTTTTGCCCATTACGTAAATGAGAGAATATATCTTCAGAAACTCCGATATAACAAACAACCCTAAATTCACCCACACATTTGAAATACCAAACACACTTATCAGAAGTGGGAAAAGAGAAACCGAACATCTGAATGAAATGAGACGAAAGACTTCCTGAATAAGGGCAAACTTAATCGCAACATTTTTTCTCTTAAAAAACATCCAGGCCGAAGCAAAAAGAGAAAGCAACAAAAGCAAATCAAATATAAAAAAGAGGGTTACGATAAAGCTGTAACCGCCTCCTGAAATGACATCTGAGTTCCCTGTGAACGCGATGATATCTGACATGAAGGGGATCCTGTCCTGGCGAAGTGAATTTATAGCGTAAAGCAAGATAGCCAGTACATCCATACATCCCCAGAAATACCATAATTTACTTTTTAAATTCATAATCCTCTTCTCTGACTCCAGGTATCCATTGCCATGATTTACCACTTACTGCCCAGGCATCATCGCTCTCAAGGTATTTCTGATAAATGGATCGTTGTTCTCCGAATCGTCTAATTACAGATTTTTCAGATATCAACGCGCGTGATACTCCGTCCAGGTCTGCGGGTAGTGCTGTCCAGCGCTGGATTTTATCGCGCGACGTATTCATGTAATCTTTACCGTCCGATCCAAACACCCGTCCCTCGTCCCCCATGCTCGTCAGGCGATTAATCGCCATGATCACAACATTTTTTGTGCCATGATAATCATCTTCCACAGTTTTCCAGTAACCCGGTCCGTAGTAAGCGGTCGATGGAATAAATGAATCACGCGTTGGGGCTGGTTTTCCAAATAGAGCGACATTGTTTCGGTAACGTTCGAGGATGTAACTCACGAAAGCTGAGCTGTACATCTTCTCATCTACACAAAACAACTCTCCTGACTCAGAGATGAAAAAGGGATATATGGCTTTTGTCCGTTGACGGTGGTCTGTTAAAACTACTTCTCCTGAGTCAATTAACCGTTCAATTTTACTAAGATTTTGTGCGTAGAGAGGATCAAACACGGCATTAGGATTAAATTCGAAGCGACGTCGCAACGTTAAACCATCAATGCTGTGAAATGGATTTAAAGCACCGCGCACCACAACAAATTCACGTCCTACGTCGCTCCGCGCATAAACAGGAGAGACAATCTTTTCGAATTCCTTTGGATGAAGCCTTTGGCTTCGAAGATCGTACGCTTCCATAGCATCTCCTGTTTATATTCCTACGGATTCACCAGCCAGGTACCCGGCTTGGTGATATCCAGCGTCTGGCCACGCGTTCTTCCGTTGCCCTGCAGTTCAATCTTCACCTCACCGGCCGGCAGCTTGAGCGATGCATAGCCGTTGGTCGCCGGACGCAGCGCTTTTGGCTCGCCGTTCACTTTCAGCGTTTCGCCGTCGAGGATGCGGATATAGACCAACGCAACAGGGCTCTCGACAGGCGGTGGCGTCTGCTGTGCCGTCGCCTGCTCGCTCACCTTCGCCGTTTCCGGCTTCACGTCCGGCGTGTTCGCGGCGGTTTCGGTTGGACGCGTCTCGGCCGGTCCCTGTGCAGCCTGCTCAGGCACATCGTTACCGCCGCTGAACAGCATCGCCCCGGCGACAACGCCCACCAGCACGCCTGCGGCAACCAAGCCCGGGATCTTGTAGCGGCGCCAGTCGAGCAGCGAAGCCGGTTGTTCCTCCTCCACCGGTACCAGCATCGTGCCGGGCTTTTTCGCCGTCAGCACGTCGTTGATACCGGCGACCGGCATCTCTATCAGCGCGGCGAACTCGTCGATTGACTGCGGACGGTCTTCCATGTGCAGCGCAAGCGCGCGGTCGATGGCCTGCAGCAGCGGAATGGAATAGCCCTGCGGCATGATTTCCACCAGCGGTTTGCAGGTATCCTGAATAGAGCGCACCACGCTGACCGGCGGCGGAGAACCCACAATCAGCGTACGCAGCACCGCGCCGAGGGCGTAAATGTCCGTCCACGGGCCCTGCTCGCTTTCGTTGTCGTCGGTGTACTGCTCAATCGGGGCAAAGCCCGGGCGCAGCATGGTTTCCGTTTCGTCGGAGAGATTACCGATGGTGCGGCGCGCGGAGCCGAAATCAAGCAGCACCGGCAGGCCGTTATCCTGGATCTGAATGTTATCCAGAGAGATGTCGCGGTGCAGGTAGCCTTCGTTGTGGATAGTCTTGATCGCGCCAAACAGCATCGGCAGCGTGCGGCGGATCCAGGCTTCGTTAATCAGCTCCGGCTTTTGTTCGCGCAGGCGCGAAAGCGTGGTGCCGCTGTAAAACAGCGTCCCCATGTAGGCCGTGTCGTTTTGCACCCAGAAGCGCAGGACGTGCAGCAGGTTCGGGTGGTTAAAGCGCGCCAGCAGACGGGCTTCCTGAATGAAGCTGTTCAGGCCTGCGGAAAACGCTTTGCCAAAACGCTCGCTGCGCAGCACCAGGGTCATGTCGTCGCCGCGCACGGCGAGCGAGGAAGGCATAAATTCTTTGATAGCGATAGTGCGTTCGAGCTGGTGATCCCACGCGCGATAGACGATGCCAAAACCCCCGCCGCCGATCACCTCTTTGATTTCAAACTCGTTGAAGCGGTACCCGACCGGGAGCGCGTTTGGGACAGTCCGATTGTTATCATTATCCGTCATCTTTTACAGTTCTCTTGATGATTATTACGCGGCAAACTGACAGTGAAACTCGCCCTGCTCGCAGGTGACGTACAGACGTCGGTACTGCTCGTCGCTGCGGCTGGCGGTAAGTAAGATCTGGCTCATCTGAGGCAGCAAGGTATTGGTCAGAATAGCATCCACCATGCGGCCGCCGGACTCCACCTCGGTACAGCGCTGAACAATCTGTTCCACCACGCTGTCGTCAAACTCAGAAATAATGCTGTGATTCTCTTCCAGACGACGCTGAATGCGCTTGAGCTGCAGGCGAACAATCTGCCCCAGCATCTCGTCGCTGAGCGGGTAATACGGCACCACCAGCAGGCGGCCCAGCAGCGCCGGTGGGAAGACCTCCAGCAGCGGCTGGCGCAGGGCGCCGCTTAACGCGTCAGGCTCCGGCATCAGCTCCGGATCGGCGCACATGGCGCTAATCAGGTCGGTGCCGACGTTAGACGTCAGAATAATGATGGTATTGCGGAAATCGATGTGGCGCCCTTCGCCGTCTTCCATCCAGCCTTTATCAAACACCTGGAAAAAGATCTCGTGGACGTCCGGGTGCGCTTTTTCAATTTCGTCCAGCAGCACCACGCTGTAAGGACGGCGGCGCACGGCCTCGGTTAACACGCCGCCTTCACCATACCCTACGTACCCCGGAGGCGCACCTTTTAAGGTGGAAACGGTGTGCGCTTCCTGGAACTCACTCATGTTGATGGTGATGACGTTCTGCTCGCCGCCGTACAGGGATTCGGCGAGCGCCAGCGCGGTTTCAGTTTTACCGACGCCGGACGGGCCGCAGAGCATAAAGACGCCCACCGGTTTGTTGGGATCGTCCAGCTTCGCCCGCGAGGTTTTCACGCGGCGGGCAATAAGATCCAGGCCGTGACGCTGGCCGATAACGCGCTGGTTGAGCGTGTCGGCCAGGTTAAGCACCGCGTCGATCTCGTTTTTCACCATCCGGCCCAGCGGGATCCCGGTCCAGTCGGAGACCACCGCGGCGACCACGTTTTCATCTACAGCCGCAAACAGCAGCGGTTCATCGCCCTGAAGGGCGTTCAGCGCCTGCTGCTGCTCCGCCAGCTGGCTGCGCAGATCGGCGCTATCTTCATCACCCGCCGCGAACAGCGCCGCGCGCAGGCGAATAATTTCCTGCACCAGGCTGCGTTCTTCTTCCCAGCGCAGGGCCAGGGCTTCGCGTTTTGTTTCATACGCGCCGCGTTCTGCGCGTAACGTCGTCACGCGCTCGGCGTCACCGGCCCCCACGCGCGCTTCGCGTTCAGCAATCTCAATTTCCACGTCCAGCGCGGCAAGGTGGCGCAGGCAGTCTTCGAGCTGCGCAGGGGGTGCGCTCTGGCTGACCGCGACGCGGGCGCAGGCGGTGTCGAGCAGCGCAACGGCTTTGTCCGGCAGCTGACGCGCCGGAATGTAGCGATGCGACAGCTTCACCGCCGCGCTGACCGCCTCGTCGAGCAGCAGGACCTGATGGTGCGTCTCCAGCGGCGACACGGTGCTGCGCAGCATCAGAATAGCTTTCGCTTCATCCGGCTCGTGCACCTGCACCGTCTGGAAACGACGGGTCAGCGCCGGGTCTTTCTCAATGTACTTTTTATATTCTGCCCAGGTAGTTGCGCCGATGGTGCGCAGCTGGCCGCGAGCCAGGGCTGGCTTCAGCAGGTTCGCCGCATCGCCGGTCCCCTGCTGGCCGCCTGCGCCAATCAGGGTGTGTATCTCATCGATAAACAGAATAATCGGCGTGGCGCTGGACTGGACTTCGTTAATGAGCGCCTGCAGACGGGCTTCAAACTCGCCTTTCATGCCTGCGCCCGCCTGCAGCATGCCGATATCCAGCAGCCACAGCTGAATATTTTGCAGCGGCTCCGGGACGTCGCCGTCGGCGATGCGCAGCGCCAGCCCTTCAACAACGGCGGTTTTGCCGACCCCTGCTTCCCCGGTCAGCAGCGGGTTGTTCTGACGGCGACGCATCAGGATATCCACCATCTGGCGGATCTCCTCGTCGCGCCCGACAACCGGGTCAATCTTCCCGTCCCGGGCGCGGGCGGTCAGGTCCTGGCCATACTGGGCCAGCGTCCCCTGTGCAGCCGGTACCGCACCCGCCGGTGCGTCGACGGCGGCAGCGGCCTGCTGCGTCTCTTTGCTGTTGGCGCAGATGGTATCGAACTGCTCAATCAGCACCTCGACGTTAAGGCGGGTAAACTGCGCCGAAATGCTTTTCAGCACGTTGGCCAGGTTCCAGGTTTTCAGCATGCCGATCAGCAAATGGCCGCCGCGAATACGGCTGACGCCAAACTTCAGCGAGCCGAAGACCCAGGCGCGCTCCACGGCGCTGTCGATATGCTCGGAGAGATCGGAAACTGAACTGGCGCCACGCGGAAGGACATCCAGCGCGGCCACGATATCGCGCGTCAGCTGCTGTTCGTCGAGGGCAAAGTGGCGGATGACCTGCTGCAGATCGCCATCCTGCTGCTGCATCAGCTGATGCAGCCAGTGCACCAGCTCCACGTACGGGTTGCCGCGCAGCTTGCAGAACGCAGTCGCGCTTTCCAGAGAGGTAAATAACAGCGTATCCAGTTTGCCGAAAAGCACGGCACGGCTAATTTCTGACATGTTAGTTTCCATTAACAATGATTCGGTATACGGAAGGATTACCGCTCTGCGCGATACACCAGATCGCCGCGCGGGACAGGCTGCGGCTGAATGCCCAGCCAGGTGTTATAGCCTAATCGCCCATGACTGCCGAGCGTGGTGCCCTGCACCGCGTCTTCGCGCAGGATCACCCGCGTTTCCCATTCAAATTCTACCCCAGCGTACTGACGCACCCAGTCGCGCAACTCGGTCACCCACGCTTCACCCGGCAAAAAGCGGTTGTATTCCTCCGCGCTCAGCGGGCCAATCTCGATGCGAAACTTGTGCTGCACGTCGCGGACGGCGACGCCGAGAAAGGCCGATTCCCCCATGCGCGGCATGCGGCGTCCTGCTCCCAGCTGCGCCTGCTCGCGCGTGGAGAGCGGCATCCACTGCGGCACGTTGCTCACCAGCTTAACCGGCGCCTTAAAATAGCTGCGCAGGATCTTCTCCAGCCCCTCCGGATCCCGCCCGTGACGGGTCAGGTGCCCGGCGTGGGTAAAGCGGGCATGCGAGCTCAGGCTGCCTTTGTTCATCTGCCCCGGCTGGCCCATGCCAATCAGCGACGCCAGATAGCCCTCAAAGCGCTTGTTATCGGCGCGGTCCAGCGAGACGGTGGGCTGCGCATCCGCCCAGGCGCGGTAAAACAGCAGCGCAAGACGGTGATGGAACAGATCGGCAAACGCGCTGAGGCTGGTGTCCTGATGATGATAAATACGCTCGCGGGCGTACTCGGTCATATGGACCGGGAGCGGGCCGTTCGGGCCAAACAGGCCGAAGCTGAGGATAGACACCTCGTGCAGCCCGCTCTCTTCCCGCTGACGTACGTGGGCCAGCGTCGACGGCGCAAAGCTCATCGACGGCTGCTGGCCGATGCGCAGCGGTTCAAATTTCGGCAGCGGCGCGCGTCCCAGCGGGTAGCGCTCGCCGCCCTGGGCATCAATGCGCCTTAACAGCTGAAACAGATCGTAGCGCCAGGGCGTCTCACGGACGCCGTGCCAGAACGCGTCCGACAGCCTGGTCAGGCGATGCACGCGCAGCGGTGCAGTGGCAGCGTCACTCATATCAGCGCCCTTTTACCCATGCGCGGCGCCCAGTAGCCAATCTCGCCGCGCTGCTGACTTTTCAGGGTGAACTCGGTGAAGCTGTTGATAGAGACCAGACGGGCAAAGAGGCGCTCCATCACGCTGCCAAAGAGCCACGGGCTGGCGCCGGAAAAGGCTCGCTCATCCACCGTCAGCGTAATGCCGATCCCGCGGGCGAACACGACCGGACCGGGTTCAGGCACGCGGCGGTGAACCGGCTCCAGCACGCAGTGGCGCACCCCCTCCACCTGACGCGCAACGGGCGTTTCGGCCAGGTTGGCATAAAGCCCTAACAGCTGGCGCAGCGCGGCCGCCCCCTCTTCGTTTTCGCTGTCCATCAGGCTGAGGTAGTTCATCTGCAGCTGGCTGATAAGCCGCCAGGTGCTGAACCCTTCCGCCAGCGCCGGACGCGGCGGCGTCGGCCCTTTACGCAGGGTGAGGGATTTCACCGGCATGGAGTCCGCCACAATGAACTGCCCGAGTTCCTGCTGCAGCATCAGCGGCAGGTCGCGGCTGGTGCAGAGCACCTCGGCAGAGATATAGCGCAGGTTCTCCTGCCAGGGGGCATGCTGTTCATCCACCAGTGAAACAAACACCTCCGAGCCGATATAGCCGGTACGGGTGCCGTAGCGCAGGGCGTGCTCGGACAGCACGCGCTGCTCGCGTCGCAGCGAAAAATAGGCCCCGTAGTTGCCCGCATCGCCGCTCCAGGTGCTCCAGAATGGACGAAACGTCTGGTCATCGCGCTGGCCGTCCGCGCTGCCATAAATTTTTTTGACCGCGTAAATTTCATAATCCAGCGGACGAATGTTATCGACCACCAGATGGTATTCATGCTGGCCGTCATTCAGCTTCTGACGCGCCGCGACCTTTGGAAACAGGTTGATGACCGGCGTACAGTGCAGCGCCAGATGGCTGGCATCGACCACGCGCTCCAGCTGTTCATCTGACTTATCCAGCAGAATGAAGATGTCGAAGGCTTTTTCGCCTTCACAGCGCTGGATCAGCGTGCTCAGACCGCTCAGGCTGATGAAGCGGAAGCGGGCCGGAAACGCAAAGTACTCCTGCAGCAGGCGATAGCCGTCAAAGTTGCGCAGATCGTCCGGCAGCAGCGCCTGGTCAGGCTCAAAGCCCTCCTGGCGCAGCGCATCTGACGCCAGCAGCTGTCGCTGCGGCTGCGGACTGACCGTCTGACAGACGATCCCGGCGTGGTGCTCCATCACCAGCTCCAGCAGCTTCAGCGCTTCAATGTCCGGACCGCCGAGGAAAAATTCCAGGCGGTCGAAATCCAGGTGCCCGAGGTTTTGCGGGCCGTCGCAGGCAATGCGGATCCGCAGGGCGCTGCCGATCCCCCGCTGGCTCAGTCCAAGCTGCGCCAGCGGCAGATCGGCGGGGACGCCGCCCAGTTCAACCTTATCGATTTTCAGCGGCAGCAGGTTGACCTCGTGCGCCGTGGTATAGCTGCAGGTCACGCCGGTTTTTTTCAGCGCCAGGCTGTCCATCATGGTGCCACGCGGGACAATAAAGCCTTTGCTCAGGTCGCCCCGGCTGCTGTCGGGCTCAATCTCCGCAATCGCCATCGACGGCGTGGGCGCGAGATAGTTAGGCGCGATCATCTCCAGCAGACGCTGGGAGAAGCGCGGAAACTCCGCGTCCATTTTCATCTGCACGCGGGAAGTCAGGAAGGCGAAGCCCTCCATCAGACGTTCGGTATACGGATCCGCCACTTCGATGCCGCGCATGCCCAGCCGTCCGGCGACTTTAGGGTAGCGTTCGGCAAACTCGGCCCCCATTTCGCGCAGGTAGGCCAGCTCGCGGTTGTAATATTCGAGCAGTTTACTTTCCATGATTACCCCGCATCTTTCAGTTCAAAATGGCCGTTTTCCAGATCGACATCGGTACGAAACAGAAACTCCAGCGGGTACGGCACGCACCATAAACGCCCTTTGATCTCAATGGAGAGCACGTTGTGCAGATCCAGCGAGGAGGTATCCGACACGCAGCGAACCTGCAGCCCCTGTGGCAAAATGCGCGGCTCAAAATTAATGATGGCCTCGGTGAGCTTGCGCTGAATATCGTGCCATTCGATGTCCGACATTCTTTTCCCGGCCAGCGGCGCGACGCCGAAGTTGACCACCGAGCGGTTCACGTGCGGCAAGGCGCTCAAATCGCCGGAGGCATCGTGGTTGATGGTGTTAAACAGCCACTGCAGGTCGCGCAGGACGTTGCGGCGCAGGGCGGCATGGGTGATCAGATTGCTGTTGGCCGACTCGCGCTTTTTTTCCGGGTCGTCATCGGTGAGGCGATCGAGCAGCGAGGGCTGCATTTTGTCGCGCGCCCCCACCTTCTCCTGCTTGCTGCGGGCTTGCCAGCCGCTGCGCAGCAGATCGCCTTCGCCAGCGGGATTACTCATCGGCTCCATCCGTCGCAAACGTCACGAGGCTCAAGGACAGCAGCGGGCTTTCGCTTTGCTCGCTCAGCCAGGCTTTCTGGCCCCTGCCTTCGTAAAGGGTACCGTCTTCGTCGAGCGCCTGCCATTCGGTGGTGCGGCCTAATTTGACCGCATCAGCGGCATCGGCAGCAAAAGGATAACGCGCCGGGATCTGACACACCTGCTCCGTACCGTCGGTCAGGCGCACCAGCGCGTGACGCCAGACCAGATCGGTGACGCTGGCAGGCGCCTGGAAACGGATCTCCGCGATAGCGTTAAACGGCAGCCAGAAATAGCGGCCATTCACTATGGTTTCGCAGACCGGGCCGAGACGGGCATCGCCGTCCATCAGCCAGTCAAAAGCCTGCGTCTCCTCGTTTTCGAGGGTGATGTGACCCGCAGTGGCCTGCGCCTGTTCAAGGGCTTCAAGACGCAGCGCATGCGCGCGCTCGCCGTCCTCGCTCAGCGCCGCGGCAAGGGTAGTCAGCCACGGCCACTGGGTTTCAGGCATGGCCGGTCGCGCCTGTCCCGCCATTACCTGCGCGCGCTGCAGCTCGCCCTGAATGGACTGCTCCAGCAGCGTGACGGTAGGTTTCGCCTGAGGCTTCAGCGCCAGCCAGCTTTTCAGCTGGGTAAGAGCCCGCGTCCAGTTGCCGCTGAGGGTTAAAAACTGCACAAACGCAGCGCGAAGGTCGGCATCCGCCGGACGGGCTTTGATTTCAGCTTCCAGACGCGCCAGCGCATCGTTGAGCGACTCGCCCGCCAGGTGTTGATAAAGCGTATTCATAGCCATTCCTTAATTCGCCGCGCGCCATGCGCCGACGGCCGGATCGCGCAGCTGAGGACGCAGGGTGTCAATCAGAACGATATTCAGCGGAGTACCCGGCGCGACCCAGGCGCTCCACGTTTTTTTCACCGCCGCGATACGCGCCTGCAGTTTTGCGTCATCGCTGGCGATTTCACGGGAAATCTCCACCGCTACGGTACCGTTGCTCTTCCAGCTGTTCAGGCTGTTATCGTAAGGCAGGATCATCCAGCTCTGGTCGCTGTTTGGGGTGCTGAATACCATGCGCTCTTTGTTGACGGAGGTGATCAGCGCGTTTTCCGGATCGGCGCTTTGATTCAGACCGGTCACCGGGAAACCGTGGATGTACGTCACCGCCATCTCTTTCTGTCCGCCGTTGCGGGACTGCGAAACTACGGTGTGCCCGCTCAGCCAGCTGCCGTTGCCGCAGCGGGTGGTGTCAGAATCCGGAATAAAGAGCGCCGGAGCAGAGGCGCCCCCTTCCCAGAAGGTGCGCAGGTGGCAGCCGTCCTGAAGCGTAAACTCCTGCCACGGCGTACGGTCGGCGGGAACGGTGCGGGAAGCCACATTTTGATCTGGCGGCATTAACGTGCCGCTGGCTGTGGCAGCGGTGACGGTTGCGGCAGGCGTGGCCTGTTCCTGTTTCACCACCAGCGCCCAGTCCTGCGCTTTGCCTGCGGTGCCCTGCGCCAGCGTGGTACCCGCCGGATCGTTGAGCGTCCAGCTGAGTTTATTCACTTTGCTGCACTGGTGCTCCAGCAGTGAGCCAAGACGCGGTACAAAGTTCTCCAGCACGGAGACGTCTTTCTTGCCGTTCGCCACAATGCGCAGCGCCACCTCAGGCTTACACCAGCTTTGCGGCGTGTTGTCTTTAATGTTGTCGATCCAGATATCCAGCTTCTGTGCAGGAGACTGCACGATGCGGAAATTCTCAGCCTGCGCGGTGGAGGTGACCGCCAGAAGTGCCAAACCCGATAGCCAAAGTTTCATATCGTTCCTTGTGTGTCTAATCAGTTCCGCAGGGAAGAAATTGTGCTGCGTCAGAGAGGGTGTGCAGCAAAGTGGTGTCCTGAGGGTTGCCCATCCATACCGCCAGGGCAGTATAGTTATCCTGAGCATTCCCTTCCTGTTCACCATTCTTTTGAATGATTTGGTTCATTAAGGTCAGCCACTCCTGCGGCGTATTGACCATATGCAGCGACTGCTTCATTTGCTCTTCACTGACGCCGTGCCAGAACCCGTCGGTGCAGAGTAAGAATGCATCGCCGTCTTCAACCTGCACCACGTCGCTGTAGCTCGCTTCCGGCCCGCCGTTTTCAATCCCGAGCGCAAGATAGAGCAGGTTGCTGTTCAGGTTGTCGGTCTGGTGTCCGGCATCTTTCATCTGCTGCACCAGGCTGTGGTCGGTGGTCACATGCCACAGCCATCCCCGGCGGAACAGGTACAGGCGGCTGTCTCCGGCATGCGCCCAGTAGGCCAGGCCGTAATCACGGTCAATGAACAGACTGACCAGCGTCGTGCCCATCCGGCGATAGTCCTGAACGGCCTGCTGCTCGCTGAGGATGGTGCGGTTCGCCGTCTGCACGTAGTCGCGGATGTGCTGCGCATTAAGATGTTTGTCGCCATCGAAGCGGGAGATAATGCTGTTGCGTGCCAGCTCTGCAGCTACCTCACCGCCCGGCAGGCCCGCGATGCCGTCGCAGACGACAAAGCAGGCTGAACGTTCCCCTATGGTTTCTCCCGTCTGATCCTGGTTGCTGGCGCGCGTCCCCTGGCGGGAGAGAGAAGCCGTTGCGATATTCATTTGTCTTCCGATCCGCTCTGTGAGTCTTTGTACTGATTCACCTCCATGTCGTACGCATGAAGGAAGGCCTCGCCGAACAGGGTGTGGAAGTCATCCTCAATCTCGCCCGCCGTCTCGCCATAGCTGCGAACAAAATAGTCCCACAGGGCGGCTTTACGGCTGCCCGGCAGCGCCAGACGCGAGGTCATGCCGTTCTGCTTCGCCTGCTCTTCCAGCTGCTCCGGGTTAAAGGACTGCAGCATTGCCGCGATGATGGCGCGGATACCGGAGATCATGCCCAGCTGGTGCGCCTGCAGATCGATCAGCGCATCGCGCACGGATTTGGTCGGCGGCATAAAGCCCGGCATCGGGGTGCCGAACATCTGGATCAGCACGGTTTTGCCGGTCGGCAACAGCTTGAACGGGTTGTTGGCATCGTCCAGCACCATGGTCATATCGGCTTTTACGCCGCGCTTGAGGATGGAGCGCGAGGAAAGCAGCGCCACCGTTCCCTGAGAGAACATACCGAGGATTTGCCCGAGCTGACGCATATTTTCACGGTCAAACTGCGGAACGGGCTGCATTTCGCTCAGGCCCATGCCTTCCAGCAGCGCCTCCAGAAGCTCGCCCTGCAGCACTTCGCCCTTCTCACCGCTGTTTGCCGTGGCGGCTGGGGCGGCGGCGTTATTGACCGGGTCGATGCGCAGACGGCCCTTAGGGGCCTGGGCGCTGCTGCGCGCAACGGCCTGCGGCGTAGGCATGGTGAAGCCTGCGTAATCCGGTCGCGCGGGCTCTTCTTCAGCGCGCGGTTCTTCCTGCGGCTCAGGGGCGAACAGCGGAGAATCAGCCAGCACGTCCTCTTCCTGCTCAGGCTCCGGCACTGGCGCAGGCTTTTCGGCGACTATGTCATCCGGATGGGTTAACGGCGCGCCGCCCATCAGCCCGAGCGGGTCGTCATTACGCGCGGCTGGCGCGCTGGCCTTGCCGCCAAACAGGGCCAGCGGATCGAGCTCATCCGTCGCCTCGTCTTCTGGCTTAGCGGGGCTATTCTCTCCCGGCGGCACCAGCGTTGACGGGGTGACGTCATCAAAAATACTCTCTTTCTTGAACAACGCTTCGTCGCTGAACAGCGTGTCCGGGTCAACGTTCTTACGCTCGAGCCTTGGATCGCTGTCGTTGAACATCGCCAGCGGATCTTCAGCGTTACGCTCCGGGGCCGCTGGCTGGGAGAATGGATCGTGCGATGCAGCTGGCTGCGGTTTTGTACGGTTGCTGGAGATGCTGTCGGAAATGGAGAACTCCTGCATCAGGCTATCCCAGATTTCCGTTGGCACGGCGGTCGGCTCGGCCTTCCCGCGCGGTGCGGCACTCGCCGGTTTCGGTTGCGGAGCAGGCGCGGACGCGGCTGCCGGACGCGCCTGCTGATGCATGCTGGCCGCCATACGGCTCACGGGCTGCGTATCGTGGATCAGTTCGGTGACTTCGATACGGTAGTCATCAATACCGAGAATGTCGCCATCCTGCAGCTCAACCTGACGCCCTCGCTCCAGCGGAATGTCATTTAATACCACGCGGGTGACGCTGCCACGGTTGGTCACGCGGCATTCGCCCTGGGCATCAACGTGAACAATGGCCTGCAGACGAGAGATGGTGCGGTCATTATCCGGCAACACCAGATTGTTATCCGTACCGCGCCCAATGGTGCCGCCCGGGGCGTAAAAATCACAGCTGCTTTGCGGCGGCTGATGACCGGGTTTTGTAGAAATAATCGTGAATCGCATGGCGTATTCCTGCTGGTATGATTAGCGCTCAAACGCTGCCGCTCTCGGGGCGAGAACGGCGGCGTTTGGGGTTAACACATTCTATTCAGTCTGCGTAAGCTTAAACTGGCCTGAAGGACCTTCCTGTAAGGTGAAGCGGGCCGCATAGCGAACAGAATCGTTTTTCCCTGACACTTTCAGAGCAACATCATATTCTCCGGCTTGCCACGCAATCCCCTGCCACTGGTGACACTGTTGGGTCGTTAACGTCACTTCAGGGCTAAACGTTGACGGCGGCGATACCGCTTTCCACTCATTTCCCGCGCGTTTCATTATGGTGGGCGAATGGCTGGTGACAGGCGCGTCTAACCCGGAGTTAGCGGGAATAGCAAAGCAGGGTTCGTTGTTCTTTAGTGTAACCGAAAGCGACTGATATTGTGCAGGATGAGATACACAGGCACTCACCGTTAATGCGATTGCTACAACACTGAGTAACTGTTTCATAACCATACCCGCCGGTCTTTAGGATTTTGAATAAACAACGATAATACCTGCAGGTATTTATCCTTCAGGTCGGGCCCGATAATCCCCTCAAAACCTGCAATGTTTCGGAAATCACCCAGACCGTAATTTATCAAATAATAAAAATCAGAAATGATAGAAGCCTGCTGCTCCATACCAAAGTCCGATAGTTTTTTATCGGGGGGCAGAGAATAATTATAACTTGCTGCCCAACTGAATGCGCCTCGGGTTCGAACATTCATTCCAATCTGATGCTGCAATACATGCACCATTTCGTGAATAAACCAGTGTTTATATCGCGGAACCTCTATTGAGAAGTCATCCCGATAATGCGGCTCGCGAAAATAGAGCTCTCCATTGGGGGTCATCGCGACATCTGTCGACTGCATATTAAACGGCAAATAGCTTTTATTATGGACTTTAACTTCTGAATACTTTATTGCATCACCAAAAACCGAGCGCGCCAGTGCTATTTCGCCAATGGTGAGAGGACGGGCGCCTCCTTCCTGCAAACTTGCCATGCTATCTTCCTTCCCGGTTGATAATGACCGGGGAAAACTCCCCGGCCACATACGCAATTACGCTTCTTTGTTTTCTTTGATGTTCCAGCCAGCGCTGCTTTCAGCACCTTTACCACCAGACGTGGTCTGCTCCCAGTACTGCTGTTTCACTTTCGCAGCCTGGAACGCATAGGTCACACCAACGGTATCGCCGTTGTCTGCACCGGTGTACTGAACAGAGGTGACCAGCACATCTTCCAGCGTGATGCGGGAGTATTCCACCTGCTGGCCGCCGGCTTTACAGACGGACAGCTCAACTTTAGTCAGGTGTTTACCGCTGGCGCAGTGTTTCAGGATAGCGGTGGTGGATTTGTCGATCAGCGCGTTAACGTGCAGGTCGTTAAAGTTGACTTTACCGGCACCGCCGCCACCGCCAACGCTCATATTACCTGGCTGGGAAGCACCCCAGGAGAAGGAGGTAATATCAGTCCAGCCGGTGTGGTTAGAATCTTTAGATTCGCCCGTAACACCCTCGACCTTCAGAAACATATCAATAGCCATAATATCTACTCTTCGTGGATGAACAATATTGCTTTCGAAAAAGCACTTATATGGCAAACAGGAAAGCATGGGGCTGAATAAAACCGTCCATATTTTACCTCTGCCTCATATCAAATGACCCGTGTCATTTGACAGTCTTACATTCCCCCTGAATGAACGGAAAGAATGTGAAGTCTTTTACTACTCTGGGTTATCCTGGATCCAGCTACGATCAGGATCGCCAATGATGACTTGCGGAACCAGTTTGTTCAGTTCGTCGCTATGATAAAGACGTAGACAGTTTAAAGTTACACCTTTGACATCGGGTTTTCGCTCTGAATGAAAACCATTAATTTGATTTTTATATTTTCCGATGAGAGCATTCACTTTATCCGTGCCATTTTCTGCATCAAAAGGTATCCACTCAATAAATGCGCTCGCACTTCGGGCCGCATCAGCAGAAAACTGACTGCCTTTATCTGCCACCTGAGCAAGACAGCGCGACAGAACTAAATCTTTTAAAACCTGCCGGTATGTTTGCTGCTGATAAAAATCAGGATAGTTATTTCCAGCACACACATAAAAAGTCATAAATGCGAGGAAAAAACAGAAATGCTTCACCTTATATCCTTTGTCATAGAACCACAGCGCATCAGTCCGACCAAAATACTAACTTTTATCTTTCCATTTTTCTGCGACAACGTATATCCCTATCGCTAATGCATTAAGTCCAGCACATAAGAATCCATGCATTGCGATTCGCGGAACATCTTCCGGCCAGTCAAAGATAAACAGATAGTAGCCGGATACCGCCACAAACAGCATAAATGAAATTATTAGCAATATATAAACGGTTAAATAGCTGATGAATTTTCGTATTAACGCTTTCACAGTCAAATTCATTAGCTATCTCGTATTCACCGAAATGGTGCCGACCCTCCAGGGCCGGCACTCATCATCACGCGTCTTTCGTCTTCAGCGACGGCAGTTTAGATACCAGACGCAGAGAAACGGTCAGACCTTCCAGCTGGTAGTGTGGGCGCAGGAAGAACTTCGCGGCGTAGTATCCCGGGTTGTCCTCAATCTCCTGCACCTGCACTTCCGCAGCCGCCAGCGGTTTACGGGACTTGGTCTCCTGGGAGGAGTTAGCCGGGTCACCGTCGACGTAGTTCATCACCCAGTCGTTCAGCCAGCGCTCCATCTCTTCGCGCTCGCGGAAGGAGCCGATTTTGTCGCGCACGATGCACTTCAGGTAGTGGGCAAAGCGGCAGCAGGCGAACAGGTACGGCAGGCGTGATGCCAGGCGCGCGTTGGCGGTGGCATCCGGGTCGTGGTACTCCGCCGGTTTCTGCAGAGACTGCGCGCCGATGAAGGCGGCAAAGTCGGAGTTTTTGCGGTGAACCAGCGGCATAAAGCCGTTTTTCGCCAGCTCGGCTTCACGACGATCGCTGATGGCGATCTCGGTCGGGCACTTCATGTCTACGCCGCCGTCATCGCTCGGGAAGGTGTGGCACGGCAGGTTTTCCACCGCCCCGCCGGACTCCACGCCGCGAATCGAGGTGCACCAGCCGTACTCTTTGAAGGAGCGGTTGATGTTGGCGGCCATCGCATACGCTGCGTTCGCCCACGAGTAGCTGTTGTGGTTCGCGCCGTCGGTCTGCTCTTCAAAGTCAAAGCTGTCGACCGGGTTGGTGCGAATGCCGTACGGCAGGCGCGACAGGAAGCGCGGCATCACCAGACCCAGATAGCGGGCATCTTCGGATTCACGCAGCGAACGCCAGGCGGCGTATTCGGTGTTCTGGAAGATCTTGGTCAGGTCGCGCGGGTTAGCCAGCTCCTGCCAGGACTCCATCTGCATCACGCCCGGCGCGGTACCGGTGATAAATGGACAGTGCGCCGCAGAGCCGATGCGCGCCATTTCGCCCAGCAGCTCAACGTCCTGCGGGCTGTGGTCGAAGTAGTAGTCGCCGACAATGCAGCCAAACGGCTCGCCGCCGAACTGACCGTACTCCTGCTCGTAGATCTTCTTGAAGATCGGGCTCTGGTCCCAGCCCACGCCCTTGAAGCGCTTCAGGGTGCGGCCCAGCTCCTGCTTGGAGATGCTCATAAAGCGGATCTTCAGCATCTCGTCAGTTTCAGTGTTGTTCACCAGGTAGCTCAGACCGCGCCAGGCGCTCTCCAGCTTCTGAAACTCTTCGTGGTGAATGATCTGGTTTACCTGCTGCGACAGCTGCTCGTCGATACCGGCAATCAGGTTCTGAATGGTACGGTAGGTGTCGTTCGAGAAGGTGACGGTATTTTCCAGCGCCTGCTGCGCCAGGGTTTTGACCGCGCTTTCTACGGCGGAACGCGCCTGGTCGGTTTTCGGGCGGAACTCTTTGTTCAGCAGCGCGCTGAATTCATCCTGGCTGAACGCCTGACCCGCCTGCTGCTCGTGTTGTTGAGTCTGGTTGCTCATCGATTATTCCTCGCTACCTTTCGCGCTTTCGTCATTTTTCGGCAACTGGCTCAGGGATTTGAGCAGCGTCGGATCCTGCAGAATTTTAGCGATCAGCTCTTCCGCACCGTTTTTGCCGTCCATATAGGTCAGCAGGTTGGAAAGCTGGGTACGCGCTTCCAGCAGCTTGTTCAGCGGCTCAACCTTGCGGGCCACCGCATCCGGCAGGAAGTCGTCCATGCTGTCGAAGGTCAGATCTACGTTGAGCTTACCTTCGCCGGTCAGGGTGTTATCCACCTGGAACGCCACGCGCGGCTTAAGCGCCTTCATGCGTTCGTCAAAGTTATCGATGTCGATTTCGAGGAATTTACGCTCGTCGACGGCCGGCAGGTTTTCAACCGGTTTACCGACCAGATCGGCCATGACGCCCATCACAAACGGCAGCTGAATCTTACGTTCTGCACCGTAGATCTCTACGTCGTACTCGATCTGCACGCGGGGGGCACGGTTACGTGCGATGAATTTCTGCCCACTGTTACTCATTGCCATGATGTTCTCCATCAAAGATGCGCGGTGAAGGTGAAACGGCAGGCTCCATGCCTGTCGTCATAATGCCTGGACGCGTTATTCGCGGCGCCCAAAGATGTTTTCAAGTTGGTTAACGCCGTCTGGCGCCAGGTCGCGAATAATGTCCATAAAGTTGAGTTCTGACAGCCGCTGCACCCGTTCAATCATCAGCGGTGCGGGGTGGCTCGGTTCGTACTGCGCAAAATACTGTTTTGCTTTTTCCAGCATCAGCTGCGCGTCGGCGCGGCTGGTGACCTGCACGCTGCGCCAGTCGGTGACCGGCTGAGCGGGCTGCGCTGCCGACGACGGCTGCTCTGCCTGTGGTTCTGCATGCGCCTCACGGTTCGGCAGCAGCTTGCTGAGGTCGGTTACCTGACACGCGCTTGCTACCAGTCCGACGGTTTTAAGCAACTGCTCCATCTCGGGCACGCCGCTTTCACCGAGATGCCCGGTGAGCAGCTCGCGAATGGCCAGCAGCCGTTCGTTGATGACGATAACCGCTGCGGTCCCCGGCTGGTCGCCGCGGGCCAGCTCGTCAATCAGCCGTGGACGCCCGCCGGGATAGTCCGGGCATTCGGTTTTACTGCCGTCCAGCAGGGCCTGAGCATCCCGGAGCGAAATTTCATCGCCGTTTGAACGCAGCAGCGAGGCGTTACGCACGGCGATGGTGAGGTCGGACTTATCGCTCAGCCCTGCCAGGGCGTTAATGCGGTAGAACGGGTCGGTTTCGCCATACTCTTCCAGCAGCGGATAGAGCGGCTCCCAGTAGCGGGCGATCGCCTCCTGCACCAGCAGCAATCCGTCCGCGTAGCCCGCAAGCCCGCGACGGCGGGTCCAGGCATGGGTTAACGCCAGCAGGACGCGAAGATCTTTGGTGCGGGTCAGCAGGCTGATGGCGTATTTTTCCACCGTGTTCCAGTCAGCTGGTTCTGCCGGAATAATGGTGTCGCCAAACTGCTGTTCCGCTTTCCCAAGACTTGCCTGATTCATGCTCTGGAATTCGGCGTCGTACTCCAGGTTTTCGCCACAGGGTTTTTCGGGACTTATTGGCGCGAGAAATTCTTCGATATTCATGAGATCCCTGCTTATTCAAACATAGGCGGATAGAGACCGTGACGGCCCGGACGAGCGCCCCCTGCCGGGTCGAACAGCAGGGTGAAAAGCTGCCCGGTAAAGTTACCGCTGTGCACGTGGGTGTACAGCGGGTAGCCGTCGCAGCGGTTGGTCCACCAGTAGCTGGTCTGACGCAGAGGATCAAAACATTCAGCCGCCTGAGGCCAGCCCAGCGTGCTCTGGCCGTCCTCGTCATAGCCAATCACATCAAGTATGTCGGAACGCTTTTGCGGCTCGACCGGCTGCGGCGCCGGAATGGTCATCAGCATTTCGTCGAGCTGCGAGGCGGAAAAACTGTTGCGCACCGCGTGCAGCCCCAGGCGCCCAATCTGCTGATACCAGCTTTCGGCTTGGCTGAGCAGGCTGGTCGACCATTCGGACGGCGCGAAGCTCAGCTGAAGGCAAACAGGATACTGTCGGCCAACGCTGTCGCGGCCGGGCAGCAGACAGCCCATCTGGATCATCTGGCTGCCCAGCATGGGCGGTACCACAAAATTCCAGACTGGCGCTTTCTGAAACTGGCGCTCGCCGCTGCGCTGCTCTTCCTGCTGCCAGGCCAGCAGGCCGACCTGGAACCAGTGTGACCACTGGCGCTGTAAAGTGTCAGGAAAGCGACGCTGCAAAAAATCTCCGGCGCTGGGTAACTTGCCATACCAGCTATAGCGGTTCATCGCAGGGGTATTCGTCATACGGCTGTCCTTGCGGTTATGGGCATGAGAAACGGGGAAGCTGGAACGGGTTACGAATGCTGTTTGGCGCAAACTCCAGCGTGACCTGATGTCCGTCGACGTTGAAGGTGGCCTGACGGCTCAGGCTACCCGCCCCCGGGCTGGTGCTCGCTTTATCAAAGAAGCGGTTCAGCGCCCAGGAACCGTTGGTCACCAGCGTCGCCGTGCTGCCGTTCGTCAGCCCCAGCTGCATGCGCACCTGGTTGGTGCCGCCCGGCCCCGGCCAGTTCATGATCTGCACGGCCTGCGGGCCGTGGCTGTAGCGCAGCAGCTGGCCGTCAACGTCCAGCGTCAGGTTCAGAATGGAGTTATCCATTCGCACGGTGCGAACCGTCACCTTAAAGGACGGCGTGGTTGCGCCGTTAGCAAAGAAGGCGTCGCGAATCGACTGGGCCTGCTGGAACGGTCTCAGCAACCCTTCACTGCCCGGCAGCGTTTTACCGTCGATGCCCGGCATAAAGCGCCAGTTTGCCTGGGTGGTGTCCACTTTGCTGGTCAGGTTATCGCGAAAGAAGGTATCCATCAGCCCGGTCCCCGGCGCAAACATGCGCGCGAGATCGTCAGGGGTTACCTCGGTGCTGGCGCTGCGCACCAGCGGGTAGCGACCGGCAATTGCCTGGCGACAGAACCCGCCCACTTCAACGTTAATCCGCTTCCGTACGTTTTCCAGGTCACGACGCTGGGTATCGCTGCTGGCGCCCACAGCCATGTTGCTGAACATGGTTTGCAGCCCGCCCGGCAGACGACCGGCGCTGGCCTGCAGGCGGCTGATCGCCTCCCCGCCCGGCGCCGGCATGCCGCTGTTGGCCGCATCCTGCACGGCGGTCAGGTAACGATACAGCTCATCCACCTGCTTGAGAAAATCGTCAAACACGATGGTCTTCCCGCCCTTCTCCAGCGGCTGGGCCAGCTCAATCATCGGTGCGTAGTGGTCGGTCACCAGCTGTTCCGGCGCCTGGGTAACCGCGGCGGCCTGCGTCGGCGCATTGTCATTATTACTGAACAGCGCTTCCAGCGTGCGGGTGGCGCGGTTGCTTTGCGCCTGCGCTTTACCCGCATCTTCCGGCGCTGGCGTATCGCGGGAGAGCGTCAGGACCTGGCTCAGGTTCTGCACCAGACGGCGCAGCGGCGAGTTGGCTCCGGAGAGCAGGCGCGCGGTGTTGATGCGCTGGGAAAGATCGGCGCTGTTATTGAGCTGAATGTCGGCGAGGAAGCGATCCCAGTTCGCGATAAAGTCGCGCATGTAGAGCTGGCGCACGGCGTTGTCGATCTGCTGTTTATCCTCCTGCACCGTCGCGGCCCCCAGCACCCAGGCGTCGTCCTCGTGCAGAGCGGTGGTTACGCTGTCAATCTGGCCGTTAAAGCTTTTCCAGTAGCCGTCCGGCGTATAAAGCCCCGGTACGCCTTCGCTGACCGGCTTGCCGCTTTTACGGGAAAATACCAGCTCGCTCTGCGGCCCGCCCAGGTCGGAAAGGGAGACCGGCTTCAGGTTGTCATCATGCTCCAGCAGGCGCTTGAGGCGACCGTACACCCGCGTGGAGAGCGGCTGCTGGCCGATCATCGCCCTTTCGCGGGCAACCAGCGATTCGTCCTGCGCGTACGGCGAGGCCTGAATTTTCGGCTCCAGCAGCTGCGTCAGGTGCCATTCAAGCTGCTGCAGCTGCGCCTTCGTGACGTTCTGCGGCAGATTCCGCTGCAGGTTGAGCATCACCCACGAATGCAGGAATTTACCGTCGTAGTGCTTTGGCTGATAGAGCATCTGATAGGCTTTCAGCGCTTCATAGCTGTATTCCACATCGCTGCCGTTGTCGTTACGAAGCCAGGTGGTGATGTGCATGGCAACGGCAGGCAGCAGCATCTGATCCAGCGCTTTCTGGTACAGCGACTGCGAGGCGTCGCTGACGTCATCCCCGCGATAGAGTCCCATACGGCGGGATACGGGCGGATCGTTGACATCAAACGCGTCGCTTTTCGGCAGGTCAACCAGACCGTTCAGCAGCGGCAGCAGATCGAACAGGTCACGCTGGGTCTGGTTCTGTAAGGCTTTGCTCTGCTGGTCCAGCAGCGGCACCTTCGCATCCACCTCTTCCAGGTAGGCCTTGTTTTTGGCATAGCTGGTCAGCCACAGACCGCCCAGGATCACCAGCAGGGCCAGCAGCGCCGCGTAGCCGGACCAGATCACCGCCCGGTTGCGCAGCTCCCACCAGCGGTTTTCCCCGGCGATCCCGGCTTCCTGGAAGATGACGTTTTGCAGCAGGTTCTTAATGAAGAAACTCTGGCCTTTTGCCCCCGGGATTGGCGCTTCTTTGCTGACCGAATCCCAGTTATCCGCCTCTCCCCCTTCCGGCAGCGACAGCGCGCGGTTCAGTTCGCCCATCACGCGGTCAAACGGCATGCCTTCCTGCGTCCCGCTGGCGAAGTAGATCCCGCGCGGAGAGAACTCGGTTTCAAAGTTGGAGCGGGCGAATACCGTGCTCAGGTAGTCCGCCAGCAGCGGACGCAGCGCGGCGAACTCCTGCGGGAAGAGATACGCTTCCGCGCGGGTTTTCGCGTCATGCTCTTTCAGCATGGTTTCCGGCAGCCCGGCATCGAGGCGCTGCTGGAGCAGAGAAAACTCCTGCTGGAAGTTGCCCATCAGGTCGTAATCGGCGTGTTTGGTTTGCTCCCACGGCAGCGTAAAGCCCCAGATCTGGTCGCGCTGCGCTTTATCGTAGTCGGCAAACCAGGCGCGGAAGCCTTTAAGCAGGTCGGCCTTGGTCACCATCACGTAGACCGGGAAGCGGATACCCAGCTGTTCATGCAGCTCGGACAGGCGCTGGCGCAGGTTCACCGCCTGCTGGCGGGACGCCTCGGCAGACTGGGTCAGCAGGTCCGAAATGCTGATCGTGACGATGACGCCGTTGATCGGCTGGCGGCGGCGATACTTACGCAGTAACCCCATGAACTCCAGCCATTCGCCGGCGTCCTGCACCTGCTCGCTCTCCTGGGTGGTATAGCGGCCCGCCGTGTCCAGCAGCACCGCCTCATTGGTGAACCACCAGTCGCAGTTACGCGTGCCGCCAATGCCCCGCAGCGCGGTCTTACCGAAACGATCGGCCAGCGGGAACTGCAGTCCGGAATTGACCAGCGCCGTGGTTTTACCCGAGCCCGGCGCGCCAATAATGACGTACCACGGCAGCTGATAGAGATATTGCGTGCTGAAGCGCTGCGTCCACTGGGCGCCCTGGCCCGCTTTGCTGAAGTGCGCTTTTTTAAGCATCTGCGCGGCTTCATCAAAACGGCTGGCGAGGATCTGCTCCTCGCTGTTCAGCCGCTTCTGCGGATCCGCGGCTTCCGGGCTGGCGGTATTCTCCTTGAGCTTGTCCATCAGCTTGCGGTTCAGCCAGGCATTGTACAGGCGCGGCAGAATGTGGCCCTGTGCCCAGAGTAGATAGACCACGGCAATGCTGATAATACGGTTCTGTTCAGATTCAAGCGGTCGGGTGTCCACGATGGACAACAGAGGACCAATCATCCAGATCACAGCCGCAAGCGCCGTTACGCCGAGGAAGCTCCACAGAATGCGGTTGGTCAAAATGGAAAGAAGTGTAGTCAGCATTCCTTAGTTTCCTTGCGGCAATCCGTTCAGCTCGGCCTGAGTGTTTTCAGGCGACACCAGCAGAGTAATTTCCACACGGCGGTTACGGGCGCGGTTTTCAGGCGTCGTGTTCGGCGCTACCGGGTTAATCTCGCCCCGCCCTTCCGCTTTCACGCGGCCAGGCTGAGAGAGGCTTCCCTGCAGCATTTTTTGTACCGAGCGGGCGCGTTCCAGAGAGAGTTCATAGTTGGAGGCAAAGCGCGCGCTGCGGATCGGCACGTTGTCGCTGTAGCCCACCACCAGAATTTTGCCGCTGACGTTATTCATCGCCTGCGCAATGCGGTTGATGACCGGTTCATAGCGGTCGCGCACGACGGTCGAGGCAGAGGCAAACAGCCCGTCGCCTTTCAGGATAACGACGCTGCGATCCGCTTCGTCTTTCACCGCGACGAGGCCAGCCTCGATCTCCGGTTTCAGGAAGCCGCGAAGGTTAAGCACCGCCGGTAGCTGACGGGCCGGTTGCTGAATAGTGGTTTCCGGCAGCTGGGACTGGTAAATCTTCGCCAGCACCGGGTTGGTGCTGTCGCCAAGACGCCAGTTAAGCACGATATAGAAGAGACAGGCGATAAACCCGGCCAGCGCCACGCAGGCCCACAGAGGAACCATCGGCCGCCAGAGCTTACGCAGAACCGGGCGATCTTCCGGATGGGGAGAAAGCGGCGGCGGATAGCTGCCGCGCACGCCGCGGATCATCTGCCACAGCCGCTGCTTGATGGTCTCAAGCTGGGTGCGGCCATTATCCAGAACCCGATAGCGTCCCTCGAAGCCCAGCAGCAGGCAGTAGTTGATCATCTCCAGCAGCAGAATATGCTCGCGCGGGTTTTGCGACAGGCGCGCCAGCAGCTGGAAGAACTTCTCGCCGCCCCAGGTTTCGTTATGGAACGTCACCAGCAGACCGTTGCTGGACCAGACGCCGCTGCTGCCCCAGGGGGTGAGCGCGGCGGCCTCGTCGAGCGCCGTACACAGGCAGTAACGTGCCCCGACGATCACTTCGTAGGGCAGCCCTGCCTGCTGGCAGCGGACTTCAAAACGGCGAATTTCATCGATCAGGCGCTGGCGTAACGCCACCTGATCGTCATGGGAGACCGAATGACGGATCTGCGGAATCGCATTGAGCAGCGGATTGGCGGCCGCCACCAGCTGATTGTTGCTACTGGCCCCGGTAAACGCGGCATCGCTGCCGGTGTCCTGTCGTTCCTGCATATTAAGCGCTCGCTTTATTATTCTGTCGGGCTACGGATGGCCCAAAACTCCATATCCAGCCCCGGGAACTCCCCTGCAAGGTGCAGGGCGAATGCGCCGGACTTATCCATCTCGTGCCACAGCTCGCTGCCCTTCTCGAGCTCGAAGTAGCTGTAGCCGGCATGCCAAGGGATCTGCGGCGGCGCGACCGGCATGGCCCGCAGCATAATGCCCGGCAGCTGAAGCTGAACCAGATCGCGGATTTTCGACACCGGTGCGACCTTCATCTGCGCCGGGAAATGGGTTTGCAGGTGTTCGCCCGGCACGTTGGCTTTTACCGCCAGCACGAAGCCGAACTCACGCACCATGCTGGTTTCAGGCACCGTGGCGATGTTCAGGCCGTGAGAGCGTTCGTTAAGCGGGATCTGAATCGCGTGGTCTTCCATCACCAGCGACAGTCCCTGACGCAGCATCAGCATGAGCTTGCTGAAGCAGTTTGCCAGATCGTCATGATCGTAAATCGGCAGCACGCTTTCGGCGGTCCGCTGCGACGTCCAGGTGGCAAGTTCGGTCGCAAACGGCAGCCAGCTGCGCCAGAGCGTTTCCGGGTGCAGCAGCGGGAGGGTTTTTAAATGAGACACCTCGCCCAGATGACGATTAACCAGCGACAGCAGCGTGAACTCAATCAGTTCAGAGGTATTAAAGCGACCGGGCTGGCGCAAACGACCGCCAATTTGCTGGCTGCGCTGTACCAGCAAGCCGTGCAGATCGTTGATCATGCTGTAGATCTGCGGGCTGTTGTTGGCATTGAGCATCGGCGGGATGTAGCTGTTGTCGAGCCGCACGTGGTTGTCGTTACGTTTCTCCGTCACAAACGCCACGCCGATGGCGGTCCATTCTGCCGTGAGGTCTTTTTCCAGCATCAGGGTCAGACGCAGGCGGCCAAACTGAACGGTGGCATCTCCCACCGACATGGCGTTGTCGTCTTCCACCTCTTGCTCGAAAGCGATAAAGCGCGCCAGCGAGGCTGCCTCTTCGCTAAAGATCACCTCTTCTCTCTCGCCACGACGAACCGGCAGCGCGAGCACCACCTTTTCGTTAGTGAGATTGTCAGGAATTTTCAGCGGTACAGGACCGTTGCGCCCGTTACGGACCTGGAAAAAGGTGCCGTCCGGCAGCAACCCACTGCAGTAGCTCAGGGCTATGCATCCCTGACGAAGCATCGCTTCATCCAGTTCAACGTCAAGAAAGCCCCAGAGATACGATCGCTGCAGCGCGCCCCATTCACGAACATGGTTGAGCAGATAGCTTTCAGTCCGCTGAAAATGGTGTGGACGCAGGAACATGCCTTCGGTCCAGACGACCTTTTCTGCTTTCGTCATGATGATGTGTTTCCTGTTTTGAAGCGCGTTACTGGCTGATGACCCGAATGCCGTTCACGTCGAGAAAAACGTTGGCCTGGAGTTCATCTGCGGACCATTTCCAGAACTGGTAGATATGATTTTCGCCAGGCACGGGCAGAGGAAGTGATACGCGCCATTTTTTGCCATCCAGCACCTGATACTCCGCCATCACGCCTATGTAGCGGGCCTCCGGAGAGCTTTGCCCGCTGAGGGTTTTGGACAGCTGTCCCGGCATCAGGAAAAACACGTCGCTGTTCAGCAGATTCGCGCCAAGCGTGGCTGACGCGTTGTTCTGCAGGGAGTAAAAGTCGCTGGACATGAAATCCGCATCGGATTTCAGCAACAGCACCCGGACCTTAAGCGGCGCAGATTCATTGATTTGTGGATGAGCCTGAAACTGCATATTGTAGCGGGAGGGGTCGCTGTGTGAAGACGACGTACAACCACTGACCAGGGCGAAAATCACCGCGTAAAAGAATAACCACAGCCTATGAAAATTTTTATTATTCATAAAAATGCGCTCATGAAAGCCGTTTAGTTCAGGATCCAGGTACCGTTAGCGCTGTCTTTGCAGGCTTTGCTGTTACCATCGACATCGACACAGGTCGCTTTTTTACGCGTCTTCGGACGAATAGCCTGTTTACGCACGGCGGCGTCGTACAGGTCGGCCTTGATCACGGCGCGCATCGGGACGTAACCAATCAGCTGCTCGTTACCTTCATCGGCAAGCGCCATCCAGTAGTGTTCAACCTGACCCAGCACCACGTACGTTTTTCCGGTATCAAGAGTGCGGATAACTTTACCGCCGAAGTCAGGGCGGCTCATCAGAGAGGCCGGATACATAGCACGATACGGCTCGTTGACCGGCGTGAACTCCGCCGGCGGGGTAACAGCGTGACGGTGGGTTAAGGTGACGCCGTTGACCTGACTGGTCTCAATCGTATCGTCGTTGATCACAGGTTTCTGCGGCGCTTTACAGCCCGCCACCGCCATTACAAACAGAAGTGAAAACAGTACGCGCATTTTCATATGCTTTTCCGTAGCGATATTTCGATGATGAAGATAAGGGGGTGAAGTTTGACTTAAGTGCTATTGTTAAAATAGCCAGGATATTTTCGGGGCGTTACTATTTTAAGGGCATAGCTACCGCACGAGCCCTTCAGAATAAGGCCCAGCGTCTTCCTGACATATTTTGACAAACGGTAAGCAAGTTTACATGAGCTTTGCCTCAATTCAATATTTACCGTTGCGTAACTGTTGCTAAATGAAGCAGTCGGAAAATTATAGGATTAATCCTATGAAAAAACCCGGCATGGCCTAAACTCTCTTATTTTCCTACCAAAATACACTGCAACTTTTTGTTTTATATACAAATAAAACAAAAGAGAAATACTTTCATTAACGCAATACTGCTATTATCGCCACTACCATAATTAGTAGAATTTGCGTATTGATGAGGTCAGCAGAATATATCAACGATGAATTATTTGTTGCACTAACAGAGTATCTTTAATATCGATCGGACTCTAAGACTTGAATGTGACTATTTCACTTATGTTGCAGGGCGTTAATTTCACGCCTAAAAATAACTTTATATTTCTCGTTATGGCAATTATCCCGTCAGGCCTAAATTTTATCCATTAATCATTAAGCCTGAGTTAACCTTCCTGACCTTATCGCAGCCGAAAATGCTCGCGATAGCCCGCCAGCTGTGAATGTTGTTTATTGTCACCGCTCAAAGGCTTCATTCGAAACTTTATTGGTGCTACATCTTCTCCTACTCGCCCCATCTATCTTGCTTACCATGCGATAGATAAGATTTATTATTAAAATGATAAAAAATCGTTATAATTTCTTTAAATGTTTCAACATCACCCTCTATAAGCAACTGTAATAAAAAGAATTTAAGTTAAAGCATCTTTTTGTACCGCACGCGCGTCGCCATCCGGTCGTCATTGCTTTCGCTTATCGTTCTTTGCAGCGCTTTTAGGGGTTCAGACGTTGTGTGACCGAACAAATCAGGAGTGGGTATGAACAAGAAAAGACGCTCGGTGCCGGGTATCAGACACTATGACGGCCCTGCCGGCGGCTGGGGCGCATTGAAAGCGACGGCCATTGCAGTACGTACCCAAATGGATAC
This sequence comes from Enterobacter sp. 148H3, assembly GCF_034107425.1. Classification (NCBI taxonomy): domain Bacteria; kingdom Pseudomonadati; phylum Pseudomonadota; class Gammaproteobacteria; order Enterobacterales; family Enterobacteriaceae; genus Enterobacter; species Enterobacter sp. 148H3. The sequence goes on from NZ_JAWNEI010000009.1 coordinate 49,273, forward strand.
CCTTGATGCCCCCGCGACGCTGCTGCGCACCAACCAGCCTGACGGCTTTGACTGCCCGGGCTGCGCGTGGCCGGATAAAGAACACAAATCGACCTTCCAGTTCTGCGAGAACGGCGCCAAAGCGGTGACCTGGGAAGCCACCAGCAAACGCGTTACCCCCGCGTTTCTGGCCGAAAACAGCGTCTCCTCGCTGCTGGCAAAATCGGACTTTGAGCTGGAAGGTTACGGTCGACTCACGCATCCCCTGCGCTATGACCGGGCAAGCGATACCTTCCGGCCCGTCGTCTGGGACGAGGCGTTTGAACGCATCGGCGAAGTGCTGCGCGGGCTTGAACCGGACCAGGTTGAGTTCTATACCTCCGGGCGGGCCTCTAATGAAGCGGCGTATCTGTTCCAGCTGTTCGCTCGCGAATACGGCACCAACAACTTCCCCGACTGCTCTAATATGTGTCACGAGGCCACCAGCGTCGGCTTGCCGCGTTCTATTGGCATCGGGAAAGGCACCGTGTCGCTGGATGATTTCGACAAGACCGAGCTGGTTATCTCCATCGGTCACAACCCCGGCACGAACCATCCGCGAATGATGGGCACCCTCCATGAGCTGGCCCGCCGCAACGTGCCGATTATCGTCTTTAACCCGCTGCGCGAGCGCGCCCTCGAACGTTTTGCCGATCCGCAAAGCGTGATTGAAATGGCAACTTACGGCTCTACGGATATTGCCTCAACCTACTTCCAGGTGAAGGCCGGGGGCGATGCCGCCGCGCTGAAAGGCATAGCTAAACACCTGCTTGAAATGGAGGCCGAACGCGGCGACGTGCTCGATCGCGCGTTTATCGCCGAACATACCCAGGGCATTGAAGATTTCACCGTCGATATCGCACAGACCCGCTGGGACGAAATCGAGCTGGAGTCAGGTCTCAGTCAGGCGGCCCTCAAAACGGTAGCCGAGGCCTATGCGAAATCGAATGCCACCATTATCACCTACGGGATGGGCATTACCCAGCACAATAAAGGCACGGCGAACGTCCGCCTGATTGCGGACCTGCTGCTGCTGCGCGGGAATATTGGCAAGCCCGGTGCGGGAATATGCCCCCTGCGCGGTCATTCAAACGTTCAGGGGAACCGAACCGTCGGGATTAGCGAGAAACCCACGCCGGCCTTCCTGAACCGTCTGAAGGACGTTTTCGGCTTTGAGCCGCCGTCTCACCATGGACACGATGCGGTGCAGGCCACGCAGGCCATGATCGACGGCCGCGCGAAGGCGCTCATCTGCCTCGGGGGTAATTTTGCGGTGGCGATGCCCGATCACGAACGTGGTTTTCCGGCGATGGGTAACCTGGATTTGAGCGTGCACGTCGGCACCAAGCTGAACCGCACCCATCTGCTGGTGGGCAAAGAGACCTTTATTTTCCCGTGTCTTGGCCGTACCGAGCTGGATGTTCAGGCTACCGGTCGTCAGTCCATTACCGTCGAAGACTCGATGTCGATGGTCCATGCCTCATCCGGCAAGCTGAAACCCGCCTCACCGTTACTCCGTTCGGAACCGGCTATCGTCGCCGGCATGGCGAAAGCCACACTGCCGGAAACCCGCGTGGACTGGTTGATGCTGATTGAGGATTACGACCGCATCCGCGATCTGATCGAGCAGACCATCCCGGGCTTTGAGAACTACAATGCGCGGATCCGCGTTCCCGGTGGCTTCCGTATGCCGCTGCCGCCCACGCAACGCATCTGGCCAACGGCGACGGGAAAAGCGATGTTCTCGGTGTTCGACGGTGTTCACGAGAACGCCAGCGGCGAAGGTGAGCATGTTATGCGGCTAATCACGCTGCGCAGCCACGACCAGTACAACACCACCATTTACGCCCTTGACGACCGTTACCGTGGCGTATTTGGCCGCCGCGACGTGTTGTTCATGAACGAGGACGACATGGCGCAGTCAGGGCTGGAACACGGCGACCGCGTGGATATCGAAACCGCCCTCCCCGGCAGCGTTCAGCGTCTGAAAGACATTACCGTGGTGGCGTACAACATCGCGCCGGGGACCGTCGGCGCCTATTATCCGGAGGCCAACGTGCTGGTACCGCTGGATTATCTGGATAAGGACAGCGGTACGCCGTCGTATAAATCCGTTCCGGTTCGCATCACCCTGCGCTCTAAAGAGATCCGCATGCTGTAAGGCTGTTCGCGCAGAGAAAAGATGGATATTAAACAGTTAAAATATTTAATCGCGCTCGACGAGACCCGCCATTTTGGCAAGGCGGCCTCGCAGTGCAACATCACCCAGCCGACCCTCTCCATGCGCATCCGCAGCCTGGAAGAGGAGCTGGGGCTGGTGCTGATTTTGCGCGGACAGCGCTTTGAAGGGTTTACGCCGGAAGGGGAGCGTATCCTTGCGTGGGCCCGCGCGCTGCTGGCCGCGCACGACGGGCTGCAGGCGGAAGCGGCGCTGTGCAAAGGCCAGGTGGTGGGCGAATTACGTCTCGGGATGGTGCCGCTGGCGAGCGTGGATCCGATGATCTTTATTCGCCTGCTGACCCAAAAATATCCGGAGCTGACCTACAGCCTCTATTCCATGTCCTCCGCGCAGATTGCCGACGGCGTCAGCCGCAATCAGCTTGAGCTGGGCATTTGCTACCTCAACAGCATCGACACCAGCCTGTTCGATATTATCCAGCTACCCAAAACGAAGATGGGCCTGCTGCACGATGTCCGCCATTTCCAGCTCGGCCAGGAGACGTTGACCTGGCGCGATCTGACGGATTTTCCGCTGGGGTTTCTGACTAAAGGGATGCATTACCGGGCGCATATGGAGGCCAGCTTTAAGTCTGTCGGCATCGAACCGACGTCCGTTTTCGAGAGCGACTCCACGTTTCAGATCATCCAGGCGGTGCAAAGCGGCGTATGCTGCGCCGTGATGCCGCTGAATAACGGTCTGGAAGATCTGAACAGTAATTTCAGGATTGTCCCCATCGCCGACGCGAACATTGAGGCCCCTGTCGGCCTGATTATGCGCAGGCAGAAGCCCGTCTCCTCGCTGGCGCTGCGCTGTTTTACCGACGCGCTGGAGATTTATCACGCCAATAATGAGGCGTAGGCCTGGCGCGTCACCACGCTAAAACCGTCAATCAGCACCGCGCCGCACACGGCCCGATATTCCGGCAAACTCACCAGCGCGCGGAGCGCATCGCGAAGGGCATCAAGGGTGTCAGGCGAGGTGTGGTGCGAGGTAATGAGCGGCAGCCCCGGCGTCAGAGGGGTATGGTCAATCACCGCCAGCCCCGTCAGTCTTTCCGGCTCGTGACGCTGCAGCAACGCCCATGTCACGCAGTCGATGGCCGCGATATCCCCTGCCCCGCGTTTCACATCGATCAGCGACTGGCGATGGCTGCCGCTGAAGGACGTTTGCGCGAAAAATGGACCGTTGCTCACCAGGGGAGCGACTATTTTTCGCAGCGCATTGTAGCCGGACTGCGAATCCGGAGAATTACAGACCGCACGACGTCCGCGAAAATCCGCCAGCGTGAGGTGGCGATCCTCCTCGCGCACCACCAGAAAGCTGCGGTACTGGATCCCTTCGCAGCCAGGTGCCACGTAGTGAAAACAGCCGACCACCTTCACGTCCGGAAGCTGGGTAACCAGCGGATAACCGCAGGTCTGGCTGAGGACAAGCGCAGGCTGTCGCCAGTGGGTCAGCAGATCGGACTCCGGCCAGCCGGGATCGCGATCGACGGTCACACCGCGCGCAGCCAGCAGCCCTTTTACCGCCAGCCAGAGCGCGCGGGTGTCGGCGCGATCCACAGCATACATGGGAAACGCCAGCAGGTTACTCATGCCCTTCCCCCTGTTGTTTTCCTGGGTGAACGGTGACGTCAACGGGCCTGCCCCAGAACTGACGCAGCCATTCACCATAGCCTCTGACGAGAAAACCGTGGTTTCGCTGCCGGTACGCCTCCCGGTTTTGCTGGTAGATCGCCTTCAGCCCGTACCAGGGTACGCCCGGCAGATCGTGATGTACTGAATGGTAGTTGAGATTCAAAAACAGTATCCGCCAGAACAGCCCGGCCTCGTTAATGACGGAGCGCGCCAGCGGATCGTCCGCCGCGCGATGTTCGAAAAACGATCGGACCTTGGTCAGCGCCAGCGCCGGATAGCTGACTGCCAGCACGAACCAGAAGGGAGAAAAACCGACGTGCGTCATCCAGGCGAAGAGCACCACCAGCAGCAAAGCGTGCACCAGCCACATCGTCATTGCGCGCAGGTGAAGGTGACGAAATGCCGCCGCGGCGCTGCCCAGCGTCTGAAGGATATCCAGCAGCGGTGCCAGCATCAGCCGTCCGGCAAAGGTATTCCGGGCCCTGATAAGCCGTTTCTGCCAGGGAGAAAAGCGCGCCCAGCTCTCGTCGGTAAAATAGTACGACTCCGGGTCATCCACCGGATGGGTCAGGCTATGGTGCCGATGATGGGCGAGATGGGAGTCCCGGTACAGGCCGTACGGATACCAGACCGCCAGCGGGAGCGTGCCGAACAGCTGGTTCAGCCAGGCAAAACGGGTGGGATGCCCGTGGATCAGCTCATGCTGCAGCGACATGTACCAGGCGGTAAACCCGATGAGCAGCAGCGTGGCGGGCAGCAGGCCCAGCGTTTGCCAGAACGCCAGCGTGGTAAACCAGCCTGCATAAATAGTGATAATCAGCAGCCACGTGGGCAGTTCGCTTCGCCATAAAAAACCCGATGCGAGGTGGCGGATTTGTTCGCGTTGTTGCGGATGTAAATAGAGGGAGCTTCGTTGACTCATTCCTTCAGACGCCGTTTCGCCAGAGATAATTCTCTGACGATCGGGGAAAACGCCTGAAATAACAAAGAACATTAATCGCTTTGCTTTGCCAGAAACGTGGGGGTCATGCGTTCCTTGACTTATTCTGTAATAAAGGTACTTTTCAGGACATGAAAAAGATCCTGATTATTGTTCCCGACGGCGGCATGCTGTTTGAAGCCGCCGGTATCGCCGACATTCTGATGCAGGCCAACCGGCTGCATCCGGAAGGGCTTGCGCAGCCCCGCTACCGGATTATCATCGCCACCACGCAGCCTCACCAGGTGATCCACGGCCAGTCCGGCCTGAATTTGCTGGCGGACTATCGCCTGCCGGAACTGGATCCGCGTGAACCGCTGGATACCATTATCATCACCGGACGCGGCATGAACGAGCAGGAGAGCACGGCGGTGGTTGACTGGCTGCACCTCGCTGCGCCGCACGCCCGGCGGGTAGCCTCTATCTGCGGCGGCGCGATGCTGCTGGCCCAGACCGGCCTGCTGGACGGTCGCCGCGCGACCACCCACTGGCGGCTGCTGGAGACAATGCAGACACAGTACCCGTCAATCCGGGTCGAAGGCGGCCCGCTGTACATTCAGGACGGCCCCATCTGGACCTCCGGCGGCGTCAGTTCCGGGTTCGATCTGACCCTGGCGCTTGTCGAGGACGATTACGGATTTACCCTCGCCCGCGACGTCGCGCAGGATATGGTGATGTACCTGCGCCGTCCCGGCGGGCAGCTGCAGTTCAGCCGCTACAGCCTTCAGCAGCCCGGCACATCCGGTCCGATAAGCGAACTGCAAACCTGGATCCTGCAGAACCTCACCGCCGATCTGTGCGTGGAAAATCTGGCCGAGAAAGCGGCAATGAGCCCGCGTAATTTCACCCGCGTGTTTACCCGCGACGCGGGAGTTTCTCCCGCCCGCTATGTGACCGAAGCGCGCCTGGCCGCGGCCCGTCAGCTGCTTGAGCAGACCCATGACTCCCTTGAGCGCGTTGCCGAGCAAAGCGGGTTTGGCACCAGCATTAACTTGCGCCGCATCTTTGAGAAGCAGCTTCACCTTACGCCCGGCGAGTACCGCCAGCGCTTCCACTGCCGCAAGATGGCGTAATCTGATCCTTTTTTGTCGTTTACGCCAACCTGCCCGACGCCTACAGTGACTCCAGACAACAGAGATAAGGAGTGCACCATGGTTAAGGTCGGTATTAACGGTTTCGGCCGTATCGGACGTAATTTCCTGCGCGCGGCGCTGGGCAACCCGGATCTGCAGATTGTGGCCATTAACGATCTGACGGACAGCAAAACCCTCGCCCACCTGCTGAAACATGATTCCCTTCTGGGCAAGCTGCCCGCGCCCGTTGAAGCGGCTGACGGCGCGCTGCAGGTAGACGGCCAGCGGATCGTGGTATTTAGCGAACGCGATCCGGCGAATATCCCGTGGCGTGATGCTGGGGTAGACGTGGTGATTGAGGCCACCGGCTTCTTTACCGAGCGAGAGAAAGCGGCGGTGCATATCACCCACGGCGGCGCTAAGCGCGTCATCATTTCCGCTCCCGCGAAAAACGATGATCTGACGATCGTGATGGGCGTCAACCATGAGCAGTACGATCCCGCCAAACACGCGGTGGTAAGCAACGGGAGTTGCACCACGAACGGTCTGGCACCGGCCGCTCAGGTGCTGCATCAGCAGTTCGGAATTGAGCATGGCCTGATGAACACGACGCACGCCTACACCAACAGCCAGGCGCTGCACGATCAGCCGGAAAAAGATCTGCGCGGCGCTCGCGCGGCGGCGCTGTCGATTGTGCCTTATTCAAGCGGTGCGGCGAAAGCGCTGGGGAAAGTGATCCCTTCCCTTGACGGCAAACTGACCGGGTACTCCCTGCGCGTGCCGGTGCCGGTGGTGTCGATTGTGGATTTAACGGTAACGCTGAGCCGTAACGTAACCGCCGAAGAGGTGAATGACGCGTTCCGTATCGCGGCCGCCAGCGGGCCTCTTAAAGGCATTCTGGGCTATAGCGATGAACCGCTAGTCTCCAGCGACTACCAGGGCGACCCACGCTCCTCAATTATCGACGGGCTTTCAACGCTGGTGATTGGCGGGAACATGGTGAAGATCCTGGCGTGGTATGACAACGAGTGGGGCTTCTCTAACCGCCTGGTGGATCTGGCGGTGCTGATGGATAAGAAAGGGCTGTAAGCCTGATGCCGGGTGGCGCATGCGCCCACCCGGCAAATAATTCAATCCGCTTTCACTTTCACGCCCATAAACACAATCACCATCGCCGTTACTAACAGGAAACCGCTTCCCGCGAACACGCCGCTGGCACCGTTGAGGTCAAAGACCGCCCCGCCCCCGGCCGCACCGGCACTGATTGCCAGTTGAATTGAGGCCACCAGCAGCCCTCCTGCACTTTCGGCTTCATCCGGAACGGTAGTGGCAAGCCAGGTTGACCAGCCCACCGGAACCAGACCAAATGCAAAGCCCCATAGCGCGACAAGCAGCCCGTCCAACATCGCCAGATGACCAAAGGCGACCATCATGAGCGCGAGAACGCCCATCGCAAACGGCACCAGCGCCAGCGTCAGACGCAGATTGCGTGCCAGCAGATGCCCTGCAACAGAAGTGCCCACAAAGTTGGCGATACCAAAGCCCAGCAGGATCAGCGAAATGGTCTCCACGCTCGCCTGCCCCACCGTCTCCAGGAACGGACGCAGGTAGGTAAAGAAGGCGAAATGGCCGCTGAAGATCAGAATGGTCGCCAGCATGCCGCCGATCATTCCCGGACGACGCAGCACGCGGAACAGCGTACTCAGGCTGCCGCTGCTCTCCGGCTTCATGGACGGCAGCACCCAGAGCTGCCACAGCAGCGCCAGCATGCTCGGCAGAATGCAGAGTATAAAGACGTTGCGCCAGCCGATCAGGCTGCCCAGATAGCTGCCGAGCGGCGCCGCGACCACCGTGGCAATTGATACGCTGGAGAAGATCACCGCCAGCGCTTTCGGCACTTCATCTGCCGGAACCAGACGCATCGTAGTCGCCGTCGACATCGCCCAGAATCCCCCAATGGCTACCCCCAGCAGCAGACGCCCCATCAGCAGGACGTGCAGGTTGGGCGCAAAGGCCACCAGCAGGCTGGAGATAATTTGCAGCACCGAGAAAAACATCAGCACCCAGCGGCGGTCAATACTTTTGGTGGCAGGCGTAATCAGCAACCCGGTGACCAGCGCCACCAGCGCGGTGGCAGTGACGGCCTGTCCGGCCATTCCCTCGGTCACGCCCAGGCTCGCGGCCATGGGCGTTAACAAACTCGCCGGCAGAAATTCTGCCGTAATCAAACCAAATACCCCCAGCCCCAGTGAATAGACGGCCCGCCAGGCGGGTTTTGCAGGCGCTACCGCCTCGCTCGCCGCGACACATGAACTCATCTGTTGATCTCCCGTTATAAAAATGTGACTACTGTCGCAAAAGAATAGAAGGTTCACCCTGGACGATCTATGACATATAATCTCCACTTATTGATTATTCGTCCGGAGTTGTGCCATGACCGTACAGTCACCCGATCTGATCAGCGAACTTTTACGCGGCATGCGTCTGTCAGGCGTGAAATACCGGCGGATCCAGGCCAGCGCGCCGTTTGGCGTCGCGTTTCATCAGGCGCCCGGCCGGGCACAGTTTCATTTTGTGAGCCACGGTAGCGCCCTGCTGCGCATGGAGAGCGGTGCAACGTTCGAACTGAGCGGTGGCGACGCCCTCTTTATTCCCGGCGGGAATTCCCATGCCCTGCTCTCTGACGAGCAGGCCACCATTACGCCCATCAACGCCTTCCCGAGCGAGCCTATCTGCAGCTCGGTGTGTGCTATCACCTGCGAGCCCTGCCCGGAAAGCGAGAATACCCTCATCTTTAGCGGGTGCATGGATTTTGAGCTGGGCGGGATGCAGCCGCTGATCAAAGCGATGCCGGAAGTGATGATGGTCAGCCGGCTGATGTCCACCTGGCCGGAAATTCATCCGCTGCTGGCGGCGATGGAGCGGGAATCCGCGGCGCGTCAGGCCGGGTATGCCGGGATCCTTGCGCGCCTTGCCGACGTGGTGGCGGCATTAATCGTGCGCGGCTGGGTTGAAGGCGGCTGCGGTAAAGCCACCGGCTGGGTGCAGGTTCTGCGCGACCCGCGCCTGAGCCGTGCCATTTACGCCATGCACCAGCAGCCAGGGCTGAACTGGAGCGTCGCGGATCTGGCAAAAGAAGCGGGCACGTCCCGCTCCGTGTTCGCCGAACGGTTTCTGGCCGCGACGGGAACCACTCCGGCAAAATATCTCAGCGAGCTGAGAATGCGGCTGGCGATTCAGTACATTCGGCATGAAAATCAACCCATTGAAACCGTCGCGCTGCGGCTGGGATACGGCTCTCTGGCGGCCTTCAGCCGGGCATTCAAGCGCATTATTGGACATGCGCCGGGCACGCTGCGGGAAGCCAGCCAGACCGCGGAAGAGGTCTGAAATACCGGCAATATTTAACGCGAAGCGGGCAATATTCGTCTAAGGTTTTCAGGTGATTGACAACAGCGGTCACGCTGTTTAGTGAAGACAGGAGACGAACTGATGATAAGACCTCGTACACTACGCCCCGCGTTTTTGCCCCTTGCGCTAGGCGGCGCGCTGCTCGGCGTAACGACACTGGGATATGCCGACGATAGCCCCGCAGCCCAGACAACCTCACCCGATATTTTGCTGGGCCCTCTGTTTAACGATGTGCAGAGCGCCAAACTGTTTCCCGATCAGAAAACCTTTGCTGATGCCGTCCCCAAAAGCGACCCGCTGATGATTCTGGCGGACTACCGGATGCAGCACACGCAGTCCAGCTTTGACTTACGCCACTTTGTCGAGATGAACTTTACGCTCCCTGCGGAAGGGGAAAAATATGTTCCGCCTGCTGGACAAAGTTTACGTGAGCACATTGACGATCTCTGGCCCGTGCTGACGCGCACCACCGATAAAGCCAGCAACAAATGGGATTCCCTTCTGCCGTTACCGAAACCTTACGTTGTGCCCGGCGGACGTTTCCGCGAGGTCTACTACTGGGACAGCTATTTCACCATGCTGGGCCTGGCAGAAAGCGATCACTGGGACAAAATCAGCGACATGGTGGATAACTTTGCATATGAGATAGACACCTTCGGCCACATTCCCAACGGCAACCGCAGCTATTACCTGAGCCGCTCCCAGCCGCCGTTTTTCTCAATGATGGTTGAACTGCTGGCGACCCACGACAGCGATGCGTTGAAGAAGTATCGTCCGCAGATGGAAAAAGAGTATGCCTACTGGATGGATGGCGTTAATGCCCTTCAGCCGGGCCAGGCCAACAAGCGCGTGGTGAAGCTGAACGACGGCGCTATCCTCAACCGCTACTGGGATGACCGCGATACCCCGCGTCCGGAGTCCTGGCTTGACGATGTGAATACTGCCAAAAGTAACCCTAACCGACCCGCGACCGAGATCTATCGTGATTTACGTTCCGCCGCGGCCTCGGGCTGGGACTTTAGCTCCCGCTGGATGGACGACCCGCAAAAGCTCGGCACCATCCGGACCACCAGCATTGTTCCCGTGGATCTGAACGCCCTGATGTTTAAGATGGAAAAACTGCTGGCGCGGGCAAGCCAGGAGAGCGGTGACGCCGCGAGCGCAAGTAAATACGAAGCGCTGGCCACGGCGCGTCAGAAAGCCATCGAGAGCCACCTGTGGAATGATAAAGAGGGCTGGTACGCGGATTACGATCTGAAGAGCAAGAAGGTACGCAATCAGCTCACCGCCGCAGCCCTGTTCCCGCTTTACGTGAAGGCGGCGGCGCAGGATCGTGCCGATAAAGTCGCCGCGGCAACCTCGTCGCGCCTGTTGAAACCGGGCGGGATAGCGACCACCACCGTAAACAGCGGCCAGCAGTGGGATGCGCCAAACGGCTGGGCTCCCCTGCAATGGGTGGCTGCGGAAGGGCTGCAGAATTACGGGCAAGAGAAGGTCTCGATGGACGTGACCTGGCGCTTCCTGAAGAACGTTCAGCATACTTACGACCGGGAAAAGAAACTGGTTGAAAAGTATGACGTGTCGACCACCGGTACGGGCGGCGGCGGCGGCGAGTATCCGCTGCAGGACGGCTTCGGCTGGAGCAACGGCGTGACGCTGAAAATGCTGGATCGGGTCTGCCCAAAAGAGAAACCTTGCGACAGCGTGCCGGAGAATCGGCCTGCGGCGAATGATGAGGCTGCGCCGGTAAAAGCGACGGCGCAGTAAGGGAGTAATGCCGGGTGCGGCTACGCCTTACCCGGCCTACATTTTGAACTCACAGGGAGTTACCTAGAAGCTGTAACTCGCCCCTAGCTGATACGTCCTGTCACGCCCAATCCAGCAGTTGGTCGCATCGTAGCAGGTCAGCGTCTCTTTGTTGGTGATGTTCTGCGCGCTGGCCTTAAGCGTCAGCCCTGCCAGCGAAGGCAGGATCTCGCCCATCCGATATGAAGCCGCCAGATCGTACTGGGTGGAGCCGCCCAGCTTACCCGCGTCGTTTGCCGGAGAGATTTCCATCGGACCGGTGTAGCGGGCGCCTGCGCCCAGCATCAGCCCTTTCAGCGCGGTGTTCTCAAAGGTGTAATCCCCCCAGAGGTTAAAGGCATTCTCCGGCACCTGCGTCGGACGTTTACCTTTGTACTTGTCATCTTCCCTGTTGATCGCGTGGGTGTACGCATAGTTGGCAATCAGCGTCAGGTTGTCCGTCGGACGGCTAATGGCGGAGAGCTCTGCCCCTTTAGATTCCACTTCCCCGGTCTGACGATAGTTCAGGAAGCCCGGATCGGAGGTGACGACATTTTTCTGACGGATGTTAAACACCGAGGCGGTAAAGGTGGTAGCGTAGTCGGCCAGCAGATATTTTACCCCGCCTTCCACCTGCTTGCTGGTGGTCGGCTTAACGTCTTTCGCCACGAGCGTGCCCTGCGGCGACACCGGCGCAAAACCTTCGGAATAGCTGATAAACGGCGAAATTCCGCTATCGAAGGCGTAAAGCGCGCCCAGGCGCTTGGTGACGCGATCCTGCGATACCCAGGCTTTATCACCGTTTTGCAGGTAGTTGGTGGTGACGGAGCGGTAATCGTCGTAGCGCAGGCTACCCAGTAGATTTAAGCCGCCAAACTCCACCTGATCCTGCAGGTAATAGCCGTTCTGCTGATAGCTGAGGCGGTTTTTCTGAGCAGTGTAGAGCCCCAGCGCGCTTTCCTGGATTTGCGAATAGTCAGGATGCCGCATATCGATACCCGGCGTGGCCGACGCGTAGCGGTAGTGGAAGTGGGAGTTCAGCTTCTGGTAGTCAAACCCGGCCAGCAGGTGGTGTTTCCACTCACCCAGCTCAACGGTTTTGGTCACCTGGTTGTCAATGTTGAAGCTCTGCAGATCTTCATCCGTGGTGTAGGCAAAGCGGTTGAGCTGATAGGCCTCGCTTCCCGTCCCCGTTGCATAGACGCTGCGCTGATGGGTATCGACATCAAAATAGCGCGCCTTCTGATTAAAGCCCCAGCCGCTGTCAAATTCATGTTCAAAGCTGTAGCCCAGCATCCACTGACGCTGCTTAAAACCACTCCACTCATCACCGGCGTAGTCGCGCTTGCCCGCGTATTTCGAGCGCAGGTAGGCGAGCGGCAGCGGGTTAGACGGCGTGAGGCTCGGTGTGTTTTGCGCCAGCGCGTCCAGGGTTAGGCGGGTTTTGCTGTCGGGTTGCCAGGTAACGGACGGGGCAACCAGGTAGTTTTCATACCGGGTGGTGTACGGCTGATCGTCGTTTTCCGTGGCTTTGCCCAGCAGACGGTAGTTCCAGTTGCTGTCGGCAATCTGCCCGGTTGAATCGAGATAGCCCTCTTTCAGATTACGGTTTCCGGTGTTAACGCCGATTTCGGTTCGGGCTTCACGCTGCGGTTTTTTGCTTTGAATATTCACCAGCCCGCCCGGCGAACCGCCGCCGTAAAGTACCGATGAGGGGCCTTTAAGGATATCAACGCTGTCAATCAACAGCGGATCGATTCGCGCTTTGGTATTGCCGGTAACGTTATAGGGCAGCTGCAGCCCGTTGTAGAACTCCTGGTCGACGGTAAAGCCACGAATTTTGTATTCGCTCATGTACGACGTATTCCCCCGCACCTCGGTTGAGACGCCCGGAGCATAGCGCAGGATTTCATTCACGGAATTCGCATGACGCTTTTCAATTTCCGGCGCAGAGACGGTCGTGATGACCTGCGGCGTTTTACTTTCGGCAACGGCCGATTTCGTGGCGCTATTCGTCCAGGCCGGCAGCGCGCTGCCCTGCTCTGAGCCGGTGACGACGATAGTGGATTCTTCGGCGAATGCCGGAACATGCAGTGCGAGCGTGACGGCGCCTGCCAGGGCGCATAGCGTAAAACGTGAGGTATTCATAATGTCGTCTTGTTGTCAGATGCAATACGGAACGACAATTATTATCATTTAGATTAACAAATCAATACGCAGGCAAAAAAACGGCCCTCCGCAGAGAGCCATTTATGTCAATTTATGCTCGTCGCAGTAACCTGAATATGCCCAGCACCACAATGGCACCCACGACAGCGACCAGAAAACTGTGCAGGTCGAAACCACTTATGTTGCCTCCAAAACCAAACATCGTCGCCAGCCAGCCGCCCACAACCGCACCAACGACCCCGAGTACACAGGTCAAAATAAAACCGCCGCCATCGTTTCCCGGCATGATCAGTTTAGCGATAGCGCCAGCAATAAGACCAAAGATAATCCAGGCGATGATACCCATAGCGATGCCCTCTTGCAGGTTTAACGCATGCGCAGAAAACCTTCTGCACAGCTAACTTAAGTATAGGTCATCGCCGGAAAACCATTTTCATCTCACCGACTTATCTTTGGTTAAACAGGCAAAAAAAACTCACCGGTTTGTATTAAGTTTCATTGCAGATTGCCGATAACGCTAAGACAGTCTGTCATCAATCAAGGAGCCATCCGGCGTGAGTCATTACAGTGAGCAGTTCCTCAAGCAAAATCCGCTGGCTGTATTAGGGGTATTACGCGACCTGCAAAAAGGTGAAGTGCCGCTGCGCATCAGCTGGTCGAATAATCAGTTCATCAGCAAGATCCTTGACGCCTCGCAGGATCGGCTGGTGATTGATTTAGGCAGTCAGGAGTACGAAAACCGCGCGGCGCTGAAAGCGGAGAACATCGCGGTGATGGCCGAAACGCAGGGGGCCAAAGTGGAGTTTGTCCTGTCGCGACTGGAACTAAGCGAATACCAGGGACTTCCGGCTTTTGTGACCCCCCTTCCGACCAATCTCTGGTTTGTTCAGCGTCGTGAATATTTCCGCATCAGCGCTCCGCTCCATCCCGCCTATTTTTGTAAGGCCAAAATGCCGGACAAAAAAGAGATCCGCTTTCGCCTCTTCGATCTGTCGCTTGGCGGCATGGGCGCACTGATGGATACGCCGAAACCCGACGGGCTGGTAGAGGGCATGCGGTTTACGCAAATTGAACTGGATATGGGTGGCTGGGGTCGCTTCTATTTCGATGCGCAGCTGATTGCCATCAGCGACCGCACCGTCGTGGACAGCAAAAACGAAACCATCACCACGCCGCGTCTGAGCTTCCGTTTCCTGAACGTCGGGCCCGGCGCAGAGCGTGAGCTTCAGCGTATTATCTATTCCCTGGAGCGGGAGGCGCGGGAACGCGCAAATAAAGTCCTGTGAAGAAATCGGGCAGCGTGACCGCCGCCCGTCTGCGGCATTACATGGCATCCATCGCTTTCTGTACTTTCCAGATATAACGAGGCGCCTGTGGTGCCGGATGATTTTTCGCCACGTGTTCAAAGAATTCGTCTTTGTCCATGCCGTTAATCTCTTCAATCGCCTCTTTGCGGTCAGAAGAGAAGGTTCTGAGCAACGCGCCGGCACCGTTAACGTAAGACACCACCAGCGCGTACTGCATCACCTCCGGATCCTTAATGCCCTTCAGCACGCCATGCTCCATGATGCTCAGATAGGCCGTGCCCATTGAAATGTTGCGTTCCGGGTTTTTCAGCTCGCTGGTCGACGGCTGGCCGCTCCAGCCCATATAGCGATAAACTTCTTTCCCCGCCGTTGACGCTTTAAGCTGCATCAGGCCCACCGCGTTGGATTTGCTGACGAGGGTGGGATTACCGCCTGACTCCACCGCGATGATCGCCGTGATGAGACGCGGACTGACGCCCCAGGCCTTCCCGGCTTGCTCACTGATCGGCATCCACTGCATGGCCCGCTTCACCGGCACTTCCGGGTTCCAGGGCGGGTTTTGATAATCATGTTTTGAACTACAGCCAGCGAGCAACACAATCAAAAAAGCAAACCATCTCAATTTCACGTCATCTATCCTTATAGCCGGTCATTGCGGTGCGCCGCTCTTGAAGCAGGCGGCGAATAAGCGGCATGATATAGACAATTAGTTTCTCATTCAGCAAGGATTTGCCATGTCTCAGTTTCATCTCATCGCGCCGTCGGGCTACTGCATTAACCAGGAAGCGGCGCAGCGGGGCGTTCAGCGTTTACTGGAGTCGGGCCACCAGGTAGAAAATCAGACAATTATCCCCCGCCGCCAGCAGCGTTTTGCCGGTACCGAAGCGCAGCGGCTGAATGATATCAATAGTCTGGTGAGCCTGACGGGCGAAAACCGGATTGTGCTGGCGGTGCGCGGCGGATATGGTGCGAGCCGGTTACTGGAGAGCATTGACTGGCAGGGGCTGGCACAGCGTCAGCAGCAGGATCCGCTGCTGATCTGCGGCCACAGCGATTTCACCGTCATCCAGCTTGGGCTGCTGGCGCTGCATGACATTATCACCTTCAGCGGCCCAATGCTGGCCGGTAACTTCGGCGCACCGGAGCTGGATGCGTTTACCGTGGAACACTTCTGGCGCGCGCTGGGCAATTCCACCTACAGCGTGGAGTGGCAAGGCAATGGACCGCACTGGGAATGTGAAGGTCAGCTCTGGGGCGGTAACCTGGCGATGCTGGTCTCGCTTATCGGCACGCCGTGGATGCCGCAAATCGAGGACGGCATTCTGGTGCTGGAAGATATCAACGAACATCCGTTCCGCGTCGAGCGCATGCTGTTGCAGCTCTATCATGCCGGTATTCTTGAGCGCCAGTCCGCAATTGTGCTGGGCAGCTTCAGCGGCTCTGCCCCGAATGACTATGACGCGGGTTACTCCCTGGAAACCATGGTTGAGTTCATTCGCTCGCGGCTGGATGTTCCGGTCATCACCGGTCTGGATTTTGGTCATGAGCAGCAAACCGTGACCCTGGCGCTGGGGGCGCACGCCTCCCTGATCCACAATGATTCAGGCAGTCGGCTGACCATCAGCGGCCATCCTGTCATAAAGGCATAAAAAAGCCGTTATCCCCCCTTAATAAAACGCTGTTGCCGTCGTTAATATGTTAGGGTTTTAGTAACAGCGTTAACATTGAGGTGGGAGTAAGAGAACATTGGATGCCGCAGCGATAATCAGCCTTTTCATTCTGGGTTCGGTCCTTGTAACCAGCAGTATTTTATTAAGTTCATTTTCATCGCGTCTCGGCATACCTATTCTTGTCATTTTCCTCGCCATCGGCATGCTGGCCGGCATTGATGGTATTGGTGGTATCCCATTCGATAACTACCCTTTCGCCTACATGGTGAGTAACCTCGCGCTGGCGGTGATCCTGCTGGACGGCGGGATGCGCACCCAGGCAAGCTCCTTCCGCGTGGCCTTAGGGCCCGCGCTGTCGCTCGCGACGGTTGGCGTGTTGATTACCTCAGGCCTCACCGGAATGATGGCCGCGTGGCTTTTCCATCTCAACATCATGGAAGGTTTGCTGATTGGGGCGATTGTTGGCTCAACCGATGCGGCAGCGGTGTTTTCCCTGCTCGGCGGAAAAGGGCTTAACGAACGCGTCGGCTCCACGCTTGAGATTGAATCCGGCAGTAACGATCCGATGGCGGTGTTTCTCACCATCACGCTGATTGAGATGATCCAGCAGCACGAGACGGGCCTGAGCTGGATGTTCGTCTGGCATATCCTGCAGCAGTTCGGGCTGGGGATTGTTATTGGCCTGGCGGGGGGATACCTCTTACAGCAGATGATCAACCGCATCTCCCTGCCCGCGGGGCTTTACCCCCTGCTGGCGCTGAGCGGCGGCATTCTTATTTTTGCCGTTACCACCGCGCTGGACGGCAGCGGCATTCTCGCCGTCTATCTCTGCGGTTTCCTGATGGGCAACCGACCGATCCGTAACCGTCATGCCATTTTGCAGAACTTCGACGGCCTGGCCTGGCTGGCACAAATTGGCATGTTCCTGGTGCTGGGCCTGCTGGTTACGCCTTCGGACCTGCTGCCGATCGCCGTTCCGGCGCTGCTGCTGTCCGCGTGGATGATCTTCTTCGCCCGACCGCTGTCGGTATTTGCAGGCCTGCTGCCGTTTCGCGGCTTCAACCTGCGCGAGCGGGTCTTTATCAGCTGGGTGGGCCTGCGCGGCGCGGTACCGATTATTCTTGCGGTCTTTCCGATGATGGCCGGTCTGGATAACGCCCGGCTGTTCTTTAACGTGGCGTTCTTCGTGGTGCTGATTTCGCTGCTGTTCCAGGGAACGTCCCTCGGGTGGGCGGCGAAGAAAGCCAAAGTTGTGGTGCCTCCCGTGGGCTGGCCGGTCTCTCGCGTGGGGCTCGATATTCACCCAGAGAATCCTTGGGAACAGTTTGTCTATCAGCTGAGCGCTGACAAATGGTGCGTGGGGGCCTCGCTGCGCGATTTGCACATGCCGACTGAAACGCGCATTGCCGCCCTGTTCCGCGATAATGTCCTGCTGCACCCTACAGGCAGCACCCGCCTGCGCGAAGGGGATATTCTCTGCGTGATTGGCCGCGAGCGCGACCTGCCCGCGCTGGGCAAACTGTTTAGCCAGTCGCCTCCGGTGGCGCTGGATCAGCGTTTCTTCGGCGATTTTATTCTGGAAGCCAGCGCCAAGTTTGCCGATGTGGCGCTGATTTACGGCCTGGATGAAGGGCTGGAGTACCGCGACAAGCAGCAAACGCTGGGGGAAATCATTCAGCAACTGCTGGGGGCGGCCCCCGTCGTCGGCGACCAGGTGGAGTTCGCCGGGATGATCTGGACGGTGGCTGAGAAAGAAGATAACGCGGTCAGGAAAGTCGGCGTCAGGCCGATGGAAGATGAAGCGGAGTAGCGGTTTTTTTTGCCGGGTGGCGCTAGCGCCACCCGACACAACCATTCGTTACACCGTCACAACCGGCACTCGCGGAGCCAGGGCACACATCAGTTCATACCCCACCGTGCCCGCAGCGGCAGCAACGTCATCAATCTTAATTTCGTTACCCCACAGCTCGACCGGTGAACCGATGCCCGCCTGCGGGCATGGCGTCAGGTCAACGGCCAGCATATCCATTGATATGGTGCCCACCGTTCCCGTGCGGACCCCATCGACCCAGACAGGCGTGCCGGTCGGCGCGATGCGCGGGTAGCCGTCGGCATATCCGCCCGCCACGATGCCAATCCGCTGTTCGCCCTTTGCCCGGTAGCGGCTGCCGTAGCCCACCGTGTCGCCGGCCTTCAGGGTTTGCACGCCAATGATTTCGCTGCGCAGGGTCATCACCGGCTTCAGGCCGCTGTTGGCAATGTCCTGCCACTGGCCCGAGGGTGACGCACCGTAAAGAACGATCCCCGGACGCACCCAGTTGTAGTGCGCCTCAGGATGCCAGAGCGTGGCCGCCGAATTTGACAGCGAGCGCGGGCAGTCCAGCCCTTCTGCCGCCTGCTCAATGCGGACCATGGCATCGGCAATGCCGTCCGGTTTTTCCGCGTCGGCAAAATGGGCCATCAGCGTCATTTCGCCCACGTTTTTCATGGCGCGCAGCTGCTGCCAGACCGTATGCACGCGCTCAGGCTGGAAGCCCAGGCGGTTCATGCCGCTGTTCACCTTGAGGTAAATATCCAGCGGCGCGTGGAGTTTCGCATCCTGAATCGCCTTAATCTGCCAGTTGCTGTGAACGCTGGTGGTCAGCCGATATTTATCCAGCAGCGGCAGATCGTTCGCGTGGAAGAAGCCCTCCAGAAGCAGTATCGGCCCTTTCCAGCCGCGCTCGCGCAGCAGAATGGCCTCTTCCAGGTTCAGGAGCGCAAAGCCGTCGGTGGCGCTCAGGGCGCTCCAGATACGGTCAATACCGTGGCCGTAGGCATTCGCTTTCACCACAGACCAGACGCGCGAACCAGGCGCCGCCCGGCGAACAATTTGCAGATTATCCTTCAGGGCCTGCAGGTTCAGCTGGGCCAGAACAGGACGGGACATGACAACTCCTTAGCTATGCGCGCCGTGCAGGTGCTGTGGACGCGACGGCGTAAACCCCGATTGATAGCGCGCGGCGCTTAAATCGTCAAACGGAATTGCCGGCGTGCGCCCGGAAATCAGGTCGCTCAGCAGCTGGCCCGATCCGCAGGCCATCGTCCAGCCAAGCGTGCCGTGCCCGGTATTGGTCCACAGGTTTTTAAACGGCGTGCGGCCCACGATCGGCGTGCCGTCCGGGGTCATCGGACGCAGGCCGGTCCAGAACGTCGCCTGCTCAACAAAACCTCCTCGCGGGAAGAGATCGCCCACGACCATCTCCAGCGTTTCACGACGCGGCTTCAGCAGTTCGGTGTTGAAGCCGACGATCTCCGCCATGCCGCCTACGCGGATGCGGTTATCGAAGCGGGTAATGGCGATTTTGTAGGTTTCATCCAGAATGGTCGACACCGGAGCGCCGCTCTCTTCTTTTACCGGAATGGTCAGCGAGTAGCCCTTCAGCGGGTAGACCGGAATATCGAGAATACCTTTCAGCATGGCGGTGGAGTACGAACCAAACGCCATCACGTAGGCATCGGCTTTGATCACCTCGTCGCCGCACTTCACGCCGTAAATTTTTTCCCCTTCCGACAGCAGCTTGTCGACAGAGGTGTTAAAGCGGAATTTCACCCCCGCCTGTTCGCACATTTGCGCCAGACGCTGCGTAAAGAGCTGGCAGTCGCCGGTTTCGTCATTCGGCAGGCGCAGGCCGCCCGTCAGCTTATGCGCAACTTCCGCCAGCGCCGGTTCAACCTGGCCTAGCTGGCTGGCTTCCAGCAGCTGGTAAGGTACACCAGCATCTTCCAGCACGGCGATATCGCGGGTGGCATTTTCGTACTGCTGCTCGGTGCGGAACAGCTGCAGCGTCCCGCCCTGGCGGCCTTCATACTCAATCCCCGTCGACGCGCGCAGCGCTTTCAGGCAGTCGCGGCTGTATTCCGCCAGGCGCACCATGCGCCCTTTGTTCTCCATGTAGTGGCGGGTGTCACAGTTGCGCAGCATCTGCCACATCCACTTGAGCTGGAACTGCGTGCCGTCAAGGCTGATGGCCAGCGGCGCGTGGCGCTGGAACATCCATTTAATAGCCTTCAGCGGAACGCCCGGCGCTGCCCACGGTGCCGCATACCCCGGAGAGATTTGCCCGGCGTTCGCCGCGCTGGTTTCAAGCGCAGGACCGGACTCACGATCGATAACGGTGACGTCATGTCCCGCCTGACTTAAATACCAGGCGCTGGTTACCCCAACGACACCACTTCCCAGTATGACAACACGCATAGCCACTCCATTATGTGCAAAAGAACAATCTTCTAATTACAGATTGATAACCTAGTTGAAAATATTATTCAACATACGACTTTTTTATGGTGACTTACCTCACACATCCCCCAGCATCAGGGGATAGTGCTAATTTGGGATCTCCTGCTGCGCGTTATTTTTAACCAGCATAAAATGCTGAAGGACACCGTTTTATTGCCGTATCAAAAACGCGAAATCGCAAAGAAAAAATTTCTGCCCCAGCACGCTTTTTAACACGTTGATCTATGCTTGAAAGGAGGCTCTCCAGACAGAGAGAGCACCCACAACGAGGGCGCGCTAATGGCTACTATTGATTCCCTGAACAAGGACAACACACGTCTGAGCGATGGACCCGACTGGACCTTCGAGCTGCTGGATGTTTACCTCGCCGAGATCGACCGGGTCGCAAAACTGTACCGCCTGGATACCTATCCCCATCAGATTGAAGTCATTACGTCCGAACAGATGATGGACGCCTACTCCAGCGTCGGGATGCCGATTAACTATCCGCACTGGTCTTTTGGTAAGAAATTCATTGAAACGGAGCGGCTGTATAAGCATGGGCAGCAGGGTCTGGCGTATGAGATCGTCATCAACTCCAATCCGTGTATCGCCTATTTAATGGAAGAGAACACCATTACCATGCAGGCGCTGGTGATGGCGCACGCCTGCTACGGGCACAACTCCTTTTTCAAGAATAACTATCTGTTCCGCAGCTGGACGGATGCCAGCTCCATCGTCGATTACCTGATCTTCGCCCGTAAATACATTACCGACTGCGAAGAGCGCTACGGCGTGGACGAAGTGGAAAAACTGCTCGACTCCTGCCACGCGCTGATGAACTACGGCGTGGACCGCTACAAACGTCCGCAGAAAATCTCCCTGCAGGAGGAGAAAGCCCGGCAGAAAAGCCGCGAAGAGTATCTGCAAAGCCAGGTGAACATGCTGTGGCGCACCCTGCCGAAGCGTGAGGAGGAAAAAACGATCGCCGAAGCGCGTCGTTATCCGTCCGAGCCGCAGGAAAACCTGCTCTATTTTATGGAGAAGAACGCCCCGCTGCTGGAGCCGTGGCAGCGTGAGATCCTGCGTATCGTGCGCAAGGTGAGCCAGTATTTTTACCCGCAAAAGCAGACGCAGGTGATGAACGAAGGCTGGGCGACCTTCTGGCACTACACTATCCTCAACCATCTGTACGACGAGGGGAAAGTCACCGAGCGCTTCATGATGGAGTTCCTCCACAGCCATACTAACGTGGTGTTCCAGCCGCCCTATAACAGCCCGTGGTACAGCGGGATTAACCCGTATGCCCTTGGCTTTGCCATGTTCCAGGACATTAAGCGTATCTGCCAGTCGCCGACGGAAGAAGACAAGTACTGGTTCCCGGATATCGCCGGGTCAGACTGGCTGGAAACGCTGCACTTTGCGATGCGCGACTTTAAGGATGAGAGCTTCATCAGCCAGTTTATGTCGCCGAAGATCATGCGTGACTTCCGCTTCTTCACCGTGCTGGACGACGATCGCAACAACTATCTGGAGATTTCAGCAATCCATAACGAAGAGGGATACCGTGAGATCCGCTCTCGCCTTTCCTCCCAGTACAACCTGAGCAACCTTGAACCGAATATTCAGGTATGGAACGTCGATTTGCGCGGTGACCGCTCCCTGACGTTGCGCTATATCCCGCACAATCGGGCGCCGCTGGATAAAGGGCGTAAAGAGGTGCTGAAGCATGTGCATCGCCTGTGGGGCTTTGACGTGCAGCTGGAGCAGCAGAATGAAGACGGCAGCGTCGAGCTGCTGGAACGCTGCCCGGCGCGGTTGAACACGCTGTAGCGCCACCCGACGAAAAAAAACCTCTCATACGAGAGGTTTTTCTTTTAGCGGGTCTGAATCGCTAAATCACCCGGCAGCGTTTTCTGCATACGGTGCCAGATTTCACCGGAATCGTGACCGTAGCGGCGCACCGTCTCATAAACCTGATCGTGCAGACCTTCAGTACAGAGCTTGCTCAGCTTATGGTAGAAGCCCAGCGCCAGGCTACGCGCTTCCGGATTGGCAAAGTAGTGGCGGCCAATGCGGGTGTAAAGCCCTTTCATACCGTTGAGGATCAGGCCGTAAACCGGGTTGCCGGAGGCAAACGCCAGGCCGCGAAACACGTTGTAATCGAGGGTGGCAAAGGCATCGGCATGATCTTCCACCTCGTTCGCGCTGGCCAGCACCGCAAGGGCGTCTTCCGGATGCTGACGGAAAGCTGTACGAATAAAGATCGTCGCGATGTTGGTGCGAACGGAGAGCAGATTATCAATGAGCTGCGGCACGCTTTCATGGTCGAGACGCGCCAGCGTTTCAAGAATGTTCAGCCCGGATGTTTCCCAGAAGTTGTTTACTTTCGTAGGCTTACCATGCTGGATCGTCAACCAGCCATCGCGCGCCAGCCGCTGAAGCACTTCACGCAGCGTGGTGCGAGTGACGCCAATCAGTTCAGAGAGTTCGCGTTCAGCCGGAAGAATGGACCCCGCAGGGAAACGATTATTCCAGATGCTTTCAATGATGTACTCTTCCGCGAAACCCGCCGGGCTCTGCGCCTTAATGACCATAGTGAGATTTCCATTACACAGCTTTAGCAAATTGGACTCATCATACCAGAGGCAGCCAGTGGCAGGTAGCGCGGCAAAGAGAGAAAAGAGGGATCGCCGTTTCATTTTTGTGAAATTTACAATGCCGCCTTATCCGCCTCCAGGCCGCATTTTTTGCGTATACTGATGTTTTGTCTTACTTGACGGGAAGGACGTCTGTTGTGGAAATTTCTTTTGGGCGCGCGCTATGGCGCAATTTTTTAGGTCAGTCTCCTGACTGGTATAAGCTGATATTGCTGGTTTTCCTGGTCGTTAATCCCATCATTTTTAGTGTGAATCCCTTTATCGCCGGCTGGCTGCTGGTGGCGGAGTTTATCTTCACCCTGGCCATGGCGCTAAAATGTTATCCCCTGCTGCCGGGCGGATTGCTGGCTTTTGAAGCCGTCGTCATCGGCATGACCAGCGCCGAGCATGTCAAAGCCGAGCTGGCGTCAAATCTCGAAGTGCTTCTGCTGCTGATGTTTATGGTGGCGGGCATCTACTTCATGAAACAGCTCCTGCTGTTTATCTTCACGCGCCTGCTGCTCAGCATTCCGTCAAAAATGTTCCTCTCGCTGGCGTTTTGCCTTGCCGCCGCCTTCCTGTCGGCCTTCCTGGACGCGCTGACGGTCGTCGCGGTGGTGATAAGCGTCGCGGTTGGGTTTTACGGTATTTATCACCGCGTGGCCTCCTCTCGTCCGGGTGAAGATTTGCAGGATGACAGCCACGTCGATGCGCATAACCGTGACGTGCTGGAACAGTTCCGCGCGTTTCTGCGCAGCCTGATGATGCACGCTGGGGTCGGTACCGCGCTGGGTGGCGTGATGACCATGGTGGGCGAGCCGCAAAACCTGATCATTGCCAAAGCGGCGGGCTGGCACTTCGGTGATTTCTTCCTGAGAATGGCCCCGGTCAGCGTACCGGTGCTTATCTGCGGCCTGGCGACCTGTCTGCTGGTGGAAAAATTTCGCCTCTTTGGCTATGGGGCCCAGCTCCCGGAGCCGGTACGTCAGGAACTGCATAAATTCGATCTGCAAAGCCGACGCCAGCGGACCCGCCAGGAGACGCTGCGCCTGATTGCTCAGGGGATCATCGGCGTCTGGCTTATCGCCGCGCTGGCGCTTCATCTTGCCGAAGTGGGGCTGATAGGCCTGTCAGTCATTATTCTCGCCACCACCTTTACCGGCGTGACGGACGAACATGCCATCGGTAAAGCGTTTACCGAAGCCCTGCCGTTTACCGCCCTGCTGGCGGTGTTCTTTGCGGTCGTGGCGGTGATTATCGACCAGCATCTGTTCGCGCCGATTATTGCCTTTGTATTACAGGCATCACCGGATGCTCAGCTGTCGCTGTTTTACCTGTTTAACGGCCTGCTCTCGTCAATCTCAGATAACGTCTTTGTCGGGACGGTCTACATCAACGAGGCCAAAGCCGCTATGGAGCAAGGCGTTATCAGCGCCGGACAGTTTGAGCTGCTGGCCGTGGCGATCAATACCGGCACCAACCTTCCGTCGGTGGCGACGCCAAACGGCCAGGCCGCCTTCCTGTTCCTGCTGACCTCCGCTCTCGCGCCGCTCATACGTCTTTCTTATGGCCGGATGGTGTGGATGGCGCTGCCCTACACGCTGGTGCTCACGATCGTGGGATTGCTTTGCGTCAAAATTACCCTCATTCCCTGTACGCAATGGTTGATACAAGCGGGTATACTTGCGGCGCAGTAAACTATGCATCTCGGGCAGTTCGCTGCCCGTTTGCCTTTTCGCACGATAAACATCCAATTACGTTTTATTTCGCCAGGTACAGGTGGCGCGAAAAACGAATTCGTTTACACTGCGCTTTCTAAGCATGTTCCAGGGAAATGATTATGTTGAGATTTTTAAACCAGTGCTCCCGCGGTCGCGGAGCGTGGTTGTTAATGGCCCTGACCGCCTTTGCGCTGGAAATGGTCGCGCTGTGGTTCCAGCACGTAATGGGACTGAAACCTTGCGTGCTTTGTATTTATGAACGCTGCGCGCTGTTCGGCATTATGGGGGCGGGCCTGGTGGGCGCAATTGCGCCGAAATCGCCGCTTCGCTATGCCGCTATCGCGATCTGGCTGTACAGCGCCTGGAAAGGGATTGAACTCTCCTGGCAGCACACCATGATGCAGCTGCATCCGTCACCGTTTATGACCTGCGATTTTGCCGCCCGCTTCCCGAGCTGGCTGCCGCTGGATAAATGGCTGCCGCAGGTGTTTGTCGCATCCGGTGACTGCTCCGTTCGTCAGTGGGAATTCCTGACGCTGGAGATGCCGCAGTGGCTGGTAGGCATTTTTGCCGCCTACTTTGTCGTGGCGCTGCTGGTGCTGACTGCTCAGCCGTTCAAACCGAAGAAACGCGATTTGTTCGGAAGGTAAACGCAAAACGGCAACCTCGGTTGCCGTTTTTAGTGTGTGCGCCCTCTCCCGTGGGAAAGGGTTGAGATGAGGCCATCAGGCAGCACAAGCACAATAAAAAACCCGCTTCGGCGGGTTTTTTAATCTCAACGTCTCGGGTGGTTCATGATGTGATCTTCCCAGTCCCGAACCTCGGACTCTTTCACCGCAATGTGGCGCACAGAGATACGCTCGCCGTGCATCGCCGCTTTTGAACCGGTCAGTAGCGGATGCCAGTCAGGCAGACCTTTCCCTTCCGCCAGCAGGCGATACGCGCAGGTATGCGGCAGCCATTCAAACGTCGGCAGATTATCCCGGGTTAACTTAATGCAGTCCGGCTCAAATTCAAACCGGCGCTCATAGTTGCGGCACTGGCAGGTTTTAATGTTTAGCTGCTTGCAGGCAACGTTGGTGAAGTAGATTTCATCCGTATCTTCATCCATCAGCTTGTGCAGGCAGCACTGCCCGCAGCCGTCGCACAATGATTCCCATTCCGCGTCAGTCATGTCGTCGAGAGTTTTGCTTTGCCAGAAAGGGATGTCGTTCATCAGGATGTCCACACGTCAAAAGAAAGCGCACCTTATAACGAGTCTGGCACGTTGTTGCAAGTTTTGCCGCCCTCTTCAGGCGGCAAGATGGGATTACAGCACGCGGGTTTTCAGCGACAGGCCGTTAAAACCGACCTCCAGTTCATCACCGCTCACGAGCGGGCCAACGCCTTCCGGCGTGCCGGTCAGGATCACATCGCCTGGTTTAAGGGTAAAGAAGCGGCTCATGTAGGCGATCAGCGGCACAATCTTATGGATCATGTCTGCCGTGGTGCCCTGCTGGCGGATCTCGCCGTTAACCTTCAGGCTGAGCGGGGTATCCTGCGGATCGCCGGTAAATTCGCTCACCGGCACAAACGCCGAGATCGGGCAGGAATTATCAAACCCTTTGGCTTTTTCCCACGGCTGCCCTGCTTTCTTCATTTTGCCCTGCACGTCACGCAGGGTCAGATCCAGCGCCACGCCGTATCCGGCAATCGCTTTCTGAACATGTTCTTCTGAGGCCTGGCGAAGCGTTGCACCAATCAGCACCGCGAGTTCCACTTCGTGATGCACCGAGCCGAGCCCCTGCGGCAGCGCCAGCGGCTGGCGGATATCGCAAAGCGCCGTTTCAGGCTTAATAAACAGAACCGGCTCTTCTGGCGTCGCGCTGCCCATCTCCTGAATATGTTTTGCATAGTTGCTGCCTACGCAAACCACTTTGCTGACGGGATAATCCAGTAATGCACCTTGCCAGTTATGATGTTGATACATGGTCGACCCCTAAACGGTTGATGTGTTGTGCGCAAAAACAGTTGAGGCTATTTTTTACCGTTCGCCTCAAGATGCTGTTTTAATAAATTCTCGGGTGGCGGTGGAAGCTGTAAATAATAGCCCTGCTCGGCTAAGGCCGTTTTCACTTTATCCAGATCGGCATTAATCAGTTTCTTACGACCATCAAGCGGCAGCAGCATAGCCAGCTGTGGTCGGCCAAAGTTCTTCATTAATTCTTCAGGCACGCGTGAAAAATCGTCTTTCTTTTCGACATAAAGATAGGTCTGGTCACGGCTTGTACTTCTGTAGATCACACAAAACATGTTTTTACTCTGAATTAATGGGTGGTTGCTTGCCTCAATATACTCCTGACTATAACATGCCTGATACTCTTCGGAATATCGCAGCGAGTGGTTGCGGTTAATAGCAAATTGAGTAAGGCCAGGATGTCAAACACGCCCATCGAGCTTAAAGGCAGTAGCTTCACCTTATCAGTGGTACATTTGCATGATGCAAAACCCGAGGTTATTCGTCAGGCGTTAGAAGACAAAATCGCCCAGGCTCCCGCCTTTCTGAAACACGCCCCTGTTGTTATCAACGTCAGCGGTCTTGAGGCGCCGGTTAACTGGAAACTTCTCCAGCAGGCCGTCTCCTCCACCGGACTGCGTATCGTGGGCATCAGCGGCTGCAAAGATTCTGAGCTGAAAGCGGAAATTGAGCGTGCGGGGCTGCCCCTTCTGAATGAGGGCAAAGAAAAAGCCTCGCGTGCGGCACCCGTTGCCGTCGAAACGCCCCCTCCTGCGGTGCAAAACGTTACTACCGTCACAAAAACGCGAATGATTGATGTGCCGGTTCGTTCCGGTCAGCGCATTTATGCACCAAACTGTGATCTGATTGTTACAAGCCACGTCAGTGCTGGCGCTGAGCTGATTGCAGATGGCAATATTCACGTATACGGTATGATGCGTGGACGTGCGCTCGCAGGTGCAAGTGGCGATCGAGATGCGCAAATATTTTGTACTCACCTGACGGCGGAACTGGTGTCCATCGCAGGTGAATATTGGCTGAGCGACAAGATCCCAGCCGAATTTTATGGCAAAGCGGCTCGCCTGCTTCTGGCAGACGACGCGTTGACCGTTCAACCGTTGAATTGATCCCTTTTTAACAAGGAATTTCTATGGCACGCATTATTGTTGTTACTTCGGGTAAAGGAGGCGTTGGCAAGACCACCTCCAGCGCGGCCATCGCTACTGGTTTGGCCCAGAAGGGAAAGAAAACCATCGTTATCGACTTCGATATCGGTCTGCGTAACCTCGACCTCATCATGGGATGTGAGCGTCGCGTCGTGTATGACTTCGTGAACGTCATTCAGGGCGATGCCACGCTGAACCAGGCGATGATTAAAGACAAGCGCACCGAGAACCTCTACATTCTCCCGGCATCTCAGACTCGTGACAAAGACGCCCTGACCCGTGAAGGGGTGGAAAAGGTGCTCGACGATCTGAAAAAAATGGATTTCGACTTCATCGTCTGCGACTCCCCTGCCGGCATCGAAACCGGTGCCCTGATGGCGCTCTACTTCGCTGATGAAGCGATCATCACCACCAACCCTGAAGTTTCATCCGTGCGTGACTCAGACCGCATTCTGGGGATCCTCGCCTCTAAATCCCGTCGTGCGGAAAATGGCGAAGACCCGATTAAAGAACACCTGCTGCTCACCCGCTACAATCCGGGCCGCGTGAACAAAGGTGACATGCTGAGCATGGAAGACGTGCTTGAGATCCTGCGCATTAAGCTGGTCGGCGTTATCCCGGAAGATCAGTCCGTGTTACGCGCCTCTAACCAGGGCGAGCCAGTGATCCTTGATACAATGGCAGATGCAGGTAAAGCTTACGCCGATACCGTTGACCGTCTGCTGGGAGAAGAACGTCCTTTCCGCTTCATTGAAGAAGAGAAGAAAGGTTTCCTCAAACGCCTGTTCGGAGGATAAGTTATGGCATTACTGGACTTTTTTCTCTCGCGGAAAAAGAACACCGCCAACATCGCAAAAGAACGTCTGCAAATTATCGTTGCGGAGCGTCGTCGTAGCGACGCCGAGCCTCATTACCTGCCGCAGCTGCGCAAGGACATCCTGGAAGTGATCTGTAAGTACGTGCAGATTGACCCGGAGATGGTGACGGTGCAGTTGGAACAAAAAGACGGGGATATTTCGATTCTGGAGCTGAACGTGACGCTCCCGGAAGCGGAAGAGTCGCGTCCGTAGGTTTGTGATTTCATAGCCCCGGTAAGCGCAGCGCCACCGGGGGAATATGCCGGGTTTATCACCCGGCATATTTTTTATCGCGGATAGCCTTCCAGCAGCGAATTCAGGCGATCGGCCATCAATTCCCCGCGCCATCCCGCCATCATTTCCGGCACGCCATTCTGCGGCTTCAGCTTCCAGTGCCAGTTCAGCAGCTGGTTAATCTGACGACGTGAGGCGAGCAGTTCCGCGCTCAGTTTGCTTTCGGTTGCAACTGCCTGCACCAGCGCTTTGATGTCCTTGAAAGCCTTGCGATAGCCCGGCATGTCCATCAGGTTCAGCAGCGGTTCCGGCAGCGCATCTTCCGGCAGCTCCTGCGCTTTTGCGACCAGCGCCAGCAGGGTTTTACCGTGGAAACGGATCTCGCTGCCCGAAAGCCCAATGCTGTCAAGCTCGCCGAGGCTGCCCGGCATATAGCGCGCCACCGCCCAGAGATGCTCTTCACGGACGACGAAGTTAACGGCCAGGTCGCGCTCGCGCGCTTTACGCAAGCGCCAGTCTGCCAGCAGCTGCAGGCATGCCAGCTGACGCGTTCGCAGCTGCCAGGCGTTGCTGATGTCGCGCCATGCCTCTTTCGGATCCACCACTTCCTGACGGCGCTGCTGGGTCATTCGGCACTCGTCCAGCGCAGCAGCGAGCCATCCGGAGGCTTCCGCCTCTTTCATCAGCTGTCCGGCGATCGGCAGCAGGTAAAACACGTCTGCCGCCGCATATTCCAGCTGGCGTGCGGTTAGCGGACGCGCCAGCCAGTCGGTGCGGGATTCACTCTTATCCAGCGTCAGGCCCGTATACTCCTCCACCATGGCGGCAAAACCCCACGACAGCGGACGACCGCTGAACGCCGCGAGGATCTGCGTATCAATCAGCGGCTGAGGCATGATGCCAAAGGTGTTCAGAAAGACTTCCAGATCTTCACTGCCCGCGTGCAGGTATTTCGTCACGGCGGTATCGAGCAGCAGGTCACGCATCGGCGTCCAGTCGGTAATGCCGAGAGGGTCGATCAGCGACACGTGTTTACCGTCGTACATCTGAATCAAACCCAGCTGCGGATAATAGGTTCGGGTACGGACAAACTCGGTATCCAGGGCAATGGCAGGAAAGTCGCGCGTCACTTCGCACAGCGAAGCCAGCTCGTCGTTGGTCGTGATCATCTGGTAATTCAAATCGGATTCTCTTTTGTTTGCGCCCATAAAAAACGCCGGCTTAACCGGCGTCTGGACGATTAACGTGAAGCTCAGGCCTTATTGTCTACTTTGGCACGGGCTTCGTCACGTAATTCTCGTCGTAATATCTTCCCGACGTTGGATTTCGGCAGCTCGTCGCGGAATTCCACCAGCTTCGGCACTTTATAGCCCGTCAGCTGACGACGACAAAACGTTATCAGCGCTTCCTCGGTGAGAGAAGGATCTTTCTTGACCACAAATATCTTCACCGCTTCACCGCTGCTGCCGGAAGGCACCCCTACTGCTGCCACTTCGAGTACGCCGCTGTGCTGCATAACCACGTCTTCGATCTCATTAGGATAGACGTTGAAGCCGGAGACCAGAATCATATCTTTCTTGCGATCGACAATACGCAGGAAGCCTTCCTCATCCATCACCGCGATGTCACCGGTATGCAGCCAGCCGTCTTTGATGATTTCGTCGGTCGCGTCGGGACGCTGCCAGTAGCCCAGCATCACCTGCGGACCTTTAACGCACAGCTCACCCGGCTCACCCGGCGCGACTTCGTTATCGTTATCATCGACCAGTTTGGCCTCTGTGGAAGGAACCGGCAGACCAATGCTTCCGCTGTGATAGTCGATATCATGCGGGTTGACGCTGACCAGCGGCGCGCATTCCGTCAGGCCATAGCCCTCCAGCAGATACTGACCGGTGAGCTTCACCCAGCGCTCGGCAACCGCCTGCTGGACCGGCATGCCGCCGCCCGCAGAGAGGTGCAGCGTGGAGAAATCCAGCTGCTGAAACTCTTTGTTATTAAGCAGCGCGTTGAACAGGGTATTTACCCCGGTCATGGCGGTGAACGGGTATTTTGCCAGCTCTTTCACCAGCCCCGGTATATCGCGCGGGTTGGTGATCAGCACGTTCTGACCGCCCAGCTCAATAAACAGCAGGCAGTTCATGGTCAGTGCGAAAATGTGGTACAGCGGCAGCGCCGTAATGACCAGTTCTTTGCCGGGATGCAGCAGCGGCCCGTAGGTTGCGTTGACCTGCTCAAGGTTCGCCAGCATGTTGCGGTGGGTCAGCATTGCGCCTTTCGCCACGCCGGTGGTACCGCCGGTATACTGCAGGAAGGCGAGATCTTCTGAGACCACTTCCGGCTTGACGTACTGCATACGATAGCCCGCATGCAGCGCCCTGCGGAAGGAGATAGCGTCCGGCAGGTGATATTTTGGCACCAGACGCTTGACGTATTTGACGACAAAGTTAACCAGCGTGCCTTTGGCGGTGGAGAGTTGATCCCCCATGCGCGTCAGGATGACGTGTTTCACCTGGGTTTTGTCGACCACTTTTTCCAGCGTATGGGCAAAGTTGGACACAATGACAATCGCAACCGCGCCGCTGTCGTTCAGCTGATGCTCAAGCTCGCGCGGGGTGTACAGCGGGTTGACGTTGACGACAATCATCCCGGCTCGCAGGATACCGAACAACGCCACCGGGTATTGCAGCAGGTTTGGCATCATCAGCGCGACGCGGTCCCCTTTTTGCAGCCCCAGCCCTTCCTGAAGATACGCCGCAAACGCCCGGCTACGCTCTTCAAGCTTACGGAACGTCATGACCTCGCCCATATTCACGAATGCGGGCTGGTCCGCGTAGCGCCTTACCGAGTGCTCAAATAATTCCACCAGGGATTGATAACGGTCAGGATTGATCTCAGCAGGAACATCTGCGGGATAACGGTTAAGCCAAACCTTCTTCAATGCATCACCTCTGAAATGAGTGTTCGTCGTCATCACAACCCCGATAATAAACAGTTTGTTAACATTATATTAACTCAGCGTACCAGTTTATTAATTGTTCAGATTTAAGGTTGCGAAGCGCGTCACTCTTTTTTTTCGTTTTATCCGTAAAAAAACAGAGACAGCGGCTGAGCCGCTGTCTCTTTTCTAGCAATAACAGTAAGTTACTCAGTAACGATCGTCTGTACCTGTGCAGGTCCCGGGTTATACCAACCCCAGCCCGGGTAGCCGTAACGATAAGGATGCGGACCCCACATCCACGGATCGATCGGCTGAGGCGGCATGATCACCTGCTGTGCTAACCGCCAGCGCTTATACCCGTTGACCTGCATGGTCATAAATTTATACGGCGTGCTGCCGATTTTACCCTGCACGGCGCCGGTAATCGGCCCGACGACGGTGACCAGCTGTCCGCGAAAATCGACAGGATCGAGGAAACCACTCACGTCCGCGTAGATACGCCCGCGAGAGGCCTCACCCAGTACAGGCCGCGCGCCGCTGTCCAGCGGAACGGTTGCGATCTCGAGGCGGGTTTTCCCCTGCTGGTTTTGTACGTCTATCACCTTACCGCCAAAGCGCGCTTCCTGGCCGACGTACAGCTCAGGGGCATTCATCACCCGAACCAGATCCTGCTGTGGCGTCGGGCTGGTGCCCTTAATCGCATCAGGAACGGAAACGCATCCGCTCAGTGCTATGGCAACTGCGCCTGCCATAATAAGGCGTACTACTTTAGTCTGGACCGCCATGATGCGACTCCTTTTTCTCAGTTCCTGTTACTGAGATTCACTCGCGGCCCGGAAGTTTCTTCCACGCAACGGTGTTTCGCAAATAAACCGGCTCCGCGTGTTCAACGGCCACGGTTTTGCCTGCTGCGAGCAGCTGGCTGGCAATCGGAAGCATATCTTCCGCAGCAGGCAGCAGCATGTTGCCGTCCACCAGCGTCACCCCGGTGTCGTTCGCCATCTCTGGCCACGCCGGCCAGCCGGTGCCGACGGTTGCCCACTCGCCTGACAGCTGCTTCAGTCGTTCAGTGACCGCTTCCGGCTTAAGCACGGCTTCCGTCTCTTCACCGTGCCACACGCCCTGCTCGTCGCGGGTGTATTCGGCCCAGTAAACTTCACCCATGCGGGCATCAATCGCGGCCAGAACGCGCGTTGCCCCGGTCATGCGCCATGCGCCCTGCGCCATGGTGGCGAGGGTAGAGACGCCGATCATCGGCAGTTCGGCGCCCAGCGCCAGGCCCTGCGCAATGCCAATCCCGATACGTACGCCCGTAAAGCTTCCGGGGCCGCGGCCAAAGGCCAGCGCGTCGAGGTCGGTTAAGGAGGTGTTGCCCTGGGTTAAAATGGCTTTTACCAGGGGCAGAATGCGTTGGGTGTGTTCCCGGGGGCACTCTTCGAAATGAGCAGAAACAGCACCGTCGTTCAACAGAGCGACAGAGCAAGCCTCTGTCGCGGTATCAATAGCCAGAATTCGCATCAGTCGTCGCGCTCTCGCAAGGGTCAGTCACAAAATGGCGCGCATCTTAGCATACTCCGGGGTAAATTACTCCGCCGTTGGGTTTGCCAGGAAACGCACCGCGCGTTTTATGTCCCGCGTCCGCGGCGCGGGCGGCAGGCTTGCAAGGAAGGTTGCCCCGTAAGGACGCATCACCAGCCGGTTATCGCAAATGACCAGCACGCCCCGATCGGTGACGTCACGGATTAGGCGCCCTACCCCTTGCTTAAGGGTAATGACCGCATCCGGGAGCTGAACCTCATCAAACGGATCGCCGCCGCGCAGGCGGCAGTCCTCCATCCTCGCCTTGAGCAGCGGATCGTCCGGGGAGGTAAACGGAAGCTTATCAATGATCACCAGCGAGAGCGTATCGCCGCGCACGTCCACCCCTTCCCAGAAGCTGCTGGTGGCTACCAGCAGGGCATTTCCGGCGCTGACAAACTGCTGGAGCAGCTGGCCTTTGCTGGTTTCGCCCTGCAGCAGCACCGGCAGCGTCATGGTGGCGCGGAACTGCTCGGCGAGGTCGCGCATCATAGCGTGAGAGGTGCAGAGCATAAAACAGCGGCCGTTGTTGGCCTCGATCATCGGTTTTAACATCGCGGCCAGATGGCGCGCCGCACCCGGCTGGTTCGGCAGCGGCAGATTGCGGGGAACGCAGAGCAGCGCCTGCTTCTCGTAATCGAACGGGCTGGGCAGGAGCAAGGATTCCGCCTGCTCAATGCCCAGACGTTCCGTGAAGTGATGCAGATCGTCATTCACCGACAGGGTTGCCGAGGTGAAGATCCAGCTTCCCGGCTTTTGCGCCATCACCTCTTTAAATTTATCCGCCACCGTCAGCGGCGTGAGCGCCAGCGTGAAATGCCGCGAAGTGCATTCGTACCAGTAGCTGTACCCTGGCTGATTGATCTCTTTGAGCCGTTTGAGCCGCCCGCGATACAGCGTGGCGCGCTCAAAGGCCGCGTCCAGCAGGGCGGAACGACCAAGCGACAGTTTCGCCACGTCGTAGCAGAGTTCAAGGGCGTCATCGAGCAGCAGCAGCGCGCGCTGGATATTTTTGTCCGCCAGCAGCTCGCGCAGGTTGCCGCGATAGCCCGGCTCGCCGAGCTGTAAACGGAAATCCTGCGCGCTTTGCGCCAGACGGTCAGCGCACTTCTGCAGCTGCTGGGTATCTTTAAGTTCGGTCCGGTAGGCAATGGTGAAATCTTTCGCCAAATCCTGCAGCTGGCGGCTGGAAAGCGACTGACCAAAGTACTGGCTGGCGATATCCGGCAGCTGGTGGGCTTCGTCGAAGATCATCACGTCCGCCTCCGGAATCAGCTCACCAAAGCCGCTGTCCTTTACCACCATATCCGCGAGGAACAGATGGTGGTTCACCACCACGACATCCGCATCCATCGCCGTTTTGCGCGCTTTCACTACAAAGCAGTCTTTATACAGCGGACAGTCGCTGCCGAGGCAGTTGTCGTTAGTGCTGGTCACCAGCGGCCAGGCAGGTGAGTCTTCCGGCACGCTCGCGCAGGTGCTGATATCGCCCTCTTCCGTCTGGTTCGCCCAGGCGCGAAGGATAATGACGTCGCTGAGGGTTTGCACCGGCAGGTCGCCGCCCGCCAGCGCCTGCTGCTCAAGGCGTTCCAGGCAGAGATAGTTGGATCGCCCCTTCAGCAGGGCCAGACGGCCTTTGTATTTCAGCGCCTTGGCCACCGTGGGCAAATCGCGGCTGTAGAGCTGATCCTGCAGCGCCTTCGATCCGGTGGAAATGATCACCTTCTTTTTGGCCCGCAGCGCTGGCGCAAGGTAAGCATACGTTTTACCCGTGCCGGTTCCGGCTTCGACCACCAGCGGCTGAGCCTTATCGATGGCGCGTGCAACGGCGTGCGCCATCTGGCGCTGAGGTTCACGGGGTTTGAAGCCGGGAATAGCCTGCGCTAATTGACCTTCAGGGGAAAAATCGTCTGCCACGGTGCTCTCTCACTGTATTTTTGCACAGGGATTATGTCAGCCCATCCTCTCCTGTGCCACCCCAAATAGTGACGACACGAGAACAATATGGCAGTCTTGCCGCCTGACGACGAAAAATAACGAGGAAACGTTTATGACAATTGTGCGCATTGATGCCGAAGCCCGCTGGTCTGATGTGGTTATCCATAACCAGACGCTCTACTACACCGGCGTACCGGCTAACCTGGATGCGGATGCGTTCGAGCAAACGGCTAACACTCTGGCGCAGATTGATGCGGTGCTGGAAAAACAGGGCAGCGACAAATCCCGCATTCTGGATGCGACGATTTTCCTGGCAAACAAAGATGATTTCGCGGCAATGAATAAAGCCTGGGATGCGTGGGTTGTGGCGGGTCACGCGCCTGTACGCTGCACCGTACAGGCCACGCTGATGAAGCCGGAATACAAGGTAGAGATTAAGATTATCGCGGCGGTTTAAGCCCGATTACTCTTCATCTTCATCCTCGAAACGCGCCACGATCCGCTCGCCGGTATGCGTGGCGCGCAGTTCTTCCGCCACCTGGGAAATCGCCTGTCCGCTGCTCATCCCCTGGGACATCAGTTCCTGAATTCGCTCAACCGCTTTCTGCTGCTGTTCATGGCTCAGAGAAGGTAAACCTGCAAACATCGTCAACTCCTGCTAAATTATTCGCGCTAATTATTTCACGCTGCCCGGTAGTATGCCACACATGAACATGCGCTTCCCCACTGTTATTACCCTGCCCTGGCGAACAGACGCCGCTGAATACTGGTTTGCCCGCCTGAGCCATCTTCCGTTTGCGATGCTGCTGCACTCCGGTCATGCGGACCACCCCTACAGCCGCTTCGACATTCTGGTGGCCGATCCGCTAAAGACGCTGACAACCGATGACCTGTCCTTAACTGGCGATCCGCTGGCGCGGCTTCAGCAAGCCATTAACGCGCTGGGCTTATCAGCCGCGCCGAACCCGGACTTCCCTTTTCAGGGAGGCGCGCTGGGCCTGTTTGGCTACGATCTGGGTCGCCGTTTCGAAGCGCTGCCCGAGCATGCGCAGGCTGATATTTCCCTGCCCGACATGGCCGTGGGGCTGTACGACTGGGCGTTAATTGTCGATCACCAGAAAAAAACGGTTTCCCTGCTGAGCCATCATGACGTGAAGGCGCGTCTGGCGTGGCTTGAATCGCAGCAGCCTGCACCGGCACAGACGTTCACATTGACCTCCGGCTGGCGCTCAAATATGAGTGCCGCGGAGTATGCCGAAAAATTCGCTCGCGTTCAGGCGTACCTGCAAAGCGGTGACTGCTATCAGGTTAACCTCGCCCAGCGTTTCCAGGCGACCTATGAGGGGGACGAGTGGCAGGCGTTTACCCGTCTTAACGCCAGCAATAAGGCGCCGTTTAGCGCGTTTGTGCGTCTGGAACAGGGTGCAATACTCAGTCTTTCACCCGAGCGATTTATTCATCTGGCCGAGGGCACGATTCAAACCCGTCCTATTAAAGGCACCTTGCCGCGTCTTGCCGATCCCGACGCCGATCGCCAGCAGGCGGAAAAACTTGCCGCCTCGCCGAAAGACCGCGCCGAGAACCTGATGATTGTGGATCTGATGCGTAACGACATCGGCCGTGTCGCCGAACCGGGCAGCGTGCGCGTGCCGGAACTGTTTGTCGTCGAGCCTTTCCCGGCAGTGCATCATCTGGTCAGCACCATAACCGCGCGTCTTCCCGCCTCTCGCACCGCCTGCGATCTGCTCCGCGCCGCGTTTCCGGGCGGCTCCATCACCGGCGCGCCCAAAATTCGCGCCATGGAAATCATCGACGAACTGGAACCGCACCGCCGCAACGCCTGGTGCGGCAGCATCGGCTATATCAGCTTGTGCGGCACCATGGATACCAGCATCACCATTCGCACGCTGACCGCCTGCAGCGGAAATCTCTACTGTTCGGCCGGGGGCGGTATTGTTGCCGACAGCCAGGTCGACGCGGAATATCAGGAAACCTTTGATAAAGTTAACCGTATCCTGAAACAACTGGAGTAATCACGGGTGGAAAAAGAGAACCTGACGCTGGATGATTTTTTATCTCGCTTTCAGCTACTAAGACCGCAGGTCAACCGCGAGGCGCTGAATCAGCGTCAGGCGGCCGTGCTGATCCCGGTCGTACGTCGCGCGCAACCGGGCCTGCTGCTCACCCAGCGTTCTCCCCATTTACGCAAGCACGCGGGTCAGGTCGCCTTTCCTGGCGGCGCAGTAGACAGCTCCGACGCCTCGCTGATTGCCGCCGCGCTGCGGGAAGCGCAGGAAGAAGTTGCCATTCCGCCTGAGACGGTGGAGGTCATTGGCGTGTTGCCGCCCGTAGATAGCGTCACCGGTTTTCAGGTCACGCCGGTGGTAGGTATTATCCCGCCGGACCTGCAGTATCACGCCAGCGTCGATGAAGTCTCTGCAGTGTTTGAAATGCCGCTTGAAGAGGCGCTCCGGCTAAGCCGTTATCATCCGCTGGATATTCATCGACGAGGGCATGACCATCGGGTCTGGTTGTCCTGGTATCAGCATTATTTTGTCTGGGGCATGACGGCGGGCATTATTCGTGAACTGGCGTTGCAAATCGGCCTGAAGCCTTGACTATACTTTACATTCCATCCTTTTTCGCAGGTTTGCGATCCGCGTCGCGCTATTAGCAAAACCCATCGTCAACCATTAGTTTAATTCATGTGAATAGTTAAGCCGAGGTCGGTGTTCCCTCTTACACTATGCGCAGTTATAACATCGTTACTGGAACCCCGGTAACCCTGTCAGGAGTGTGAAAGTGATTAGTATATTCGACATGTTCAAAGTGGGAATTGGCCCTTCGTCTTCCCATACTGTTGGCCCGATGAAGGCCGGTAAACAGTTCGTCGATGATCTGGTCGAAAAAGGATTACTGGAAAGCGTTACCCGTGTCGCCGTGGATGTTTACGGCTCGCTGTCATTAACGGGTAAAGGCCACCACACCGATATCGCCATTATTATGGGTCTGGCAGGCAATATGCCGGATACCGTTGATATTGATGCCATCCCGGCATTCATCCGCGACGTGGAAACACGCGGCCGCCTGCTGCTGGCAAACGGCCAGCAGGAAGTCGATTTCCCGCAGGATGACGGCATGCGTTTCCGTAGCGACAACCTGCCGCTGCATGAAAACGGCATGACCATTCACGCTTACAGCGGTGAAAAAGAGATTTACAGCAAAACGTACTACTCCATCGGCGGTGGCTTCATCGTAGATGAAGAGCATTTTGGCAAAGATAGCGTCGGCGACGTCAGCGTACCGTACCCGTTCAAATCGGCTACCGAGATGCTGGGCTACTGCAAAGAGACCGGTCTTTCACTGTCCGGCATGGTGATGCAGAACGAACTGGCCCTGCACAGCAAGAAAGAGATTGAAGACTATTTTGCCAACGTCTGGCAAACCATGCGCGCCTGTATCGACCGCGGGATGAACACCGAAGGCGTTCTGCCGGGTCCACTGCGCGTGCCGCGTCGTGCCTCCGCCCTGCGCCGTATGCTGGTGACCACGGACAAGTTTTCCAATGACCCGATGAACGTGGTCGACTGGGTAAACATGTTTGCCCTGGCGGTTAACGAAGAAAACGCCGCCGGTGGACGCGTCGTGACGGCGCCAACTAACGGCGCGTGCGGTATCGTTCCGGCAGTGCTGGCGTATTACGATCACTTTATTGAGCCCGTGACGCCTGATATCTACATCCGCTATTTCCTGGCGGCAGGTGCAATCGGTGCGCTGTACAAAATGAATGCATCCATCTCCGGTGCTGAAGTAGGCTGTCAGGGTGAAGTCGGCGTGGCCTGCTCCATGGCGGCGGCGGGTCTGGCAGAGCTGCTGGGCGCAAGCCCTGAGCAGGTCTGCGTGGCGGCTGAAATCGGTATGGAGCATAACCTCGGTCTGACCTGCGATCCGGTCGCGGGCCAGGTGCAGGTGCCGTGCATCGAGCGTAACGCAATTGCTTCCGTGAAAGCCATTAACGCCTCACGCATGGCGATGCGCCGTACCAGCGAACCTCGCGTATCGCTGGATAAGGTGATTGAAACCATGTACGAAACCGGTAAAGACATGAACGCGAAATACCGCGAGACGTCCCGTGGTGGCCTGGCCATTAAGGTGCAGTGCGACTAATACTGCCTTTCGCCCATCTGCAACGGATGGGCGAATTTCCCTCTTCTTCCTCGTCTCCTTCAGCTTTCCCCACTACACTTTCACTGTTGCGTCCGGCTTTTGTGGCTGGTGGCTTATCAGGCGACCGTTCATGCAAACTGCACAAACGATCATTAAAAACTATCGCCGAAAACGCGTTATCGTCTGTGTCACGGTTGCGCTCCTCACGCTCATCCTGACGTTAGGCATTCGCTTTATTTCGCAGCGCAATGTTAACCAACAGCGGATCCTCGATTTTACCAGCCACACCGTTCGCGCCCTTGATAACGTCCTGCTTTCTTTAGAGAACCGCCGCAGCGTGCTGCAGCCCCTGGTGGGGCAGCCCTGCCCGCAGGCGCACCTCGCGCTGCGAAAGCAGGCAGCCATTTTGCAGACGGTACGCTCCATCGCCCTGATTAAAGACGGTATTCTGTACTGCTCGAGTATTTTCGGCAGCCGCAATGTGCCCGTTCGCGACTTCCTGAAAGAATTACCCGCCAGCACAGCGAAGCTGATTTTATCGAGCGACCAGTGGCTGCTTAAGGGTAGCCCGATATTGATCCAGTGGTATCCTGTTTCTCAGGACGGTGAAGCAGGCGTCATCGAGATCATTAATATCGACCTGATCGCCAAAATGATTCTGGAGCCCCAGCGCCCGCTCATCAATGACGTGGCGCTGACCGTAGGCGATCGCTTTCTGCGCTATGGACAACGCGTCAGCGACAGCCTGACGTTTGATAAGGAAGGCTCGCTTTTCCAGCAATCATCAACCCGAAATCCTTTCACCATTACGGTCAGCGGGCCAGGCCCTGGAGAGTTAGCCTTAAAAAGCCTGCCAGCCCAGCTGCCTCTCGGGCTTATGCTGAGCCTGCTGCTGGGCTATCTCGCCTGGCTGGCAACGGCAAACCGGATGAGCTTCACGTGGGAGATCGATATGGGGATTGCGGGGCGGGAATTTGAGCTTTTCTGCCAGCCGCTGGTGAATGCCCGTACCCAGGCGTGCACTGGCGTGGAGATCCTGCTGCGCTGGAATAATCCGCGTCAGGGATGGATCTCTCCGGAAGTGTTTATTCCTCTGGCAGAAGAACATAACCTGATTGTCCCCCTGACCCGCTATGTGATCGCCGAAACGGTGCGTCAGATAGGCTACTTTCCCGCCAGCGCCGGTTTTCACATCGGCATTAACGTCGCTGCCAGCCATTTCCGTAACGCGGTGTTGATACAGGACCTGAACCGTCTATGGTTCAGCGCCAGTCCGCGCCAGAAGCTGGTGATTGAGCTAACGGAACGGGATGCGCTGCTGGATGCGGATTATCGCATCGTGCGCGAACTGCATCGCAAAGGGGTGAAGCTCGCTATCGACGATTTTGGCACCGGTAACAGCTCTCTCTCCTGGCTTGAAAAGCTGCATCCTGACGTGCTGAAAATTGACCAGTCCTTCACCACAGCCATTGGTACAGACGCCGTGAATTCAACGGTGACGGATATGATTATTGCGCTGGGCCAGCGGCTGAATATTGAACTGGTTGCTGAAGGGGTCGAGACAGAGGAGCAGGCGCGCTATTTGCGTCGCCATGGCGTGCCTGTTCTGCAGGGCTTTTTCTATGCGCGGCCTATGCCGCTACGGGATTTTCCTAAGTGGCTGGCGGGAAGCGCGTCCCCGCCAGCGCATCATAACGGGCACATCGTGCCCTTAATGCCGCTGCGCTAAGCCGGCTTACTCATCTTCGTCGTGGGCAGATTGTTCTTTAACAATGCGCACCATATCAACGCGATAGTCGTTGGCTTCAACGATCGTAATGTGCAGCGGCGAAAGCTCGATCACATCTCCGACGCGCGGGATTTGCCCGTTAACCGCGATAACCAGACCGGCAACGGTCGCGATGTCTTCTTCATCGTTGATGACGTTTTCCAGCCCCAGCGTATGCGAGAGCGCGTGCAGGTCGGTGGTACCTTTAACCAGCCAGCCTTCACCGTCGGCAACGATCTCTGGCGTTTCGTCTTCATCCGGGAATTCACCGGCAATCGCTTCCAGCACGTCCAGCGGCGTGACCAGCCCCTGCACCACGCCAAACTCGTTGGTGACGATAACAAAGCTACCGCGAGCGCGGCGCAGCACCCCGAGAAGGTTGATCGGATCCAGCGTTTCCGGTACGACAATCGCAGGCGATGCGGCAGCAACGGCTTCCACGTTGACGCCCTCTTCCAGGGCAACCAGCATCTCTTTCGCCCGCACGACGCCGATGATCTCATCCAGCTCACCGCGACAAACCGGGAACAGGCTGTGCGGTGAAGAGAGCAGCTGCTGGCGAATTTCATCCACGCTCAGGTTAGCATCGACCCAGCTGATTTCACCGCGCGGCGTCATGATGCCGCGCAGCGAACGGGAGGCCAGAGAGAGCACGCCGTTAATCATGTAGCGTTCCTGTTCCACAAACGCCCCTTCAGGCACCGGAACCGGGTTGTGGTTTTCGGAATCAGACTGAACGTTCACCTGACGACGACCGCCCATCAGGCGCAGAATGGCATCTGCGGTACGGGCGCGCAGCGGCTGATTTGACTGCTGCTTAATAAAGTTACGACGCGCAATCTGGTTGAACAGCTCGATCAGGATCGAGAATCCAATCGCGGCGTACAGGTAGCCTTTTGGAATATGGAAGCCAAAACCTTCCGCCACCAGGCTCAGGCCGATCATCAGCAGGAAGCTCAGACACAGCACGACCACCGTCGGATGCTGGTTCACGAAGCGCGTCAGAGGCTTTGAGGCCAGCAGCATGACCGCCATTGCAATAACGACAGCCGCCATCATTACCGGCAGATGGTTCACCATGCCGACCGCCGTGATCACCGCATCCAGCGAGAAGACGGCATCAAGCACCACAATCTGCAGCACCACCACCCAGAAGCTGGCATAGCCTTTACCGTGCCCATCATCGTGCTGACGGTTTTCCAGCCGCTCGTGTAGCTCCGTCGTCGCTTTGAAAAGCAGGAATATCCCCCCGATCAGCATGATTAAATCACGCCCTGAGAAGGTGTAATCCATGACGGAGAACAGCGGTTTGGTCAACGTGACCATCCAGGAGATGACGGAGAGCAGTCCCAGTCGCATGACCAGCGCCAGCGAGAGACCAATCAGACGCGCTTTATCACGCTGTTTTGGCGGCAGTTTGTCCGCAAGGATGGCGATAAACACCAGGTTATCAATGCCGAGAACAATCTCGAGCACTACCAGCGTGAGCAATCCCACCCAGATTGACGGGTCCATTAAGAATTCCATGACAAGCTCCTGCTAAAGGAATGACGAAACGGTGCCCCACTCAACGTGGGCAAAACAGAGGTAGACAGAGTCGATACGTGGCGAGGATCGCCGGTGAATAAGGCGCGAAATGGCCTGGCAGATGACTGACGTCGGTGACGGTCCATATAGTGGGCTGTAGCCCTATACTCCTGAACAATTAAACGGAGGCTAAACATATCAGAGACAATGTGTTTTTAGCAAAGATTTACGTTCCTTTGCAAAGTTCTGTAACACAGCGGCTTTACTCTACGGATAAATCTCTAACGCGAGGCTAAATTACGGATCTTCATCACATAAATTATTTTTTCACTATCTAAAATAATTCGCGGAAGTCTTAGTTTTTTTGAACTCTAACCCTTATCTGAATCGATTCGGTTCGCCAATACGATTCTCAGTACGGCTGCATGGCAGGCGTATTAATGATAATAAAAGGAGGTAGCAAGTGACCATTGCTATTGTCATAGGCACACATGGTTGGGCTGCTGAGCAGCTACTCAAAACGGCAGAGATGCTGTTGGGCGAGCAGGAAAACGTCGGCTGGATCGATTTCGTTCCCGGTGAAAACGCCGAGACGCTGATAGAGAAATACAACGCTCAACTCGCGAAGCTGGATACCAGCAAAGGCGTGCTGTTTCTCGTTGATACATGGGGCGGCAGCCCGTTCAATGCCGCCAGCCGCATTGTCGTCGATAAAGAGCATTATGAAGTCGTCGCCGGGGTTAACATCCCCATGCTGGTGGAAACCTTTATGGCGCGCGACGATAACCCAGGCTTCGATGAGCTGGTGGCGCTGGCCGTTGAAACCGGTCGCGAAGGGGTAAAAGCCCTGAAAGCACAG
This sequence comes from Enterobacter sp. 148H3, assembly GCF_034107425.1. Taxonomy (NCBI): domain Bacteria; kingdom Pseudomonadati; phylum Pseudomonadota; class Gammaproteobacteria; order Enterobacterales; family Enterobacteriaceae; genus Enterobacter; species Enterobacter sp. 148H3. Next base: position 93,189 of record NZ_JAWNEI010000009.1, read on the forward strand.
CCGGTTGAAAAACCTGCCCCTGCGCCTGCTGCGGCACCAAAAGCAGCTGCACCGGCAAAACCAATGGGCCCGAACGATTACATGGTGATCGGCCTTGCGCGTATTGATGACCGCTTAATCCACGGTCAGGTTGCCACGCGCTGGACCAAAGAGACCAACGTTCGACGCATCATCGTGGTCAGCGACGAAGTGGCCGCTGATACCGTACGTAAAACCCTTCTGACTCAGGTTGCTCCTCCTGGCGTTACCGCGCACGTCGTGGATGTCGCCAAGATGATTCGCGTTTACAACAACCCGAAATATGCGGGCGAACGCGTGATGCTCCTGTTCACTAACCCGACAGACGTTGAGCGCATTGTTGAAGGCGGCGTGAAAATCACCTCCGTGAACATTGGTGGTATGGCATTCCGTCAGGGCAAAACGCAGGTCAACAACGCCATTTCAGTCGATGCGAAAGATATCGAGGCATTCAACAAGCTGAATGCGCGCGGTATTGAACTGGAAGCCCGTAAGGTTTCCACGGACCAGAAACTGAAAATGATGGATCTGATCGGCAAAGTTGGGAAATAAGCCCCCGCCGGTTCTCATATAAAGTTTATGTAATAGGAGAAGTGCAATGGAGATTACCACTCTTCAGATTGTGCTGGTGTTCGTGGTCGCATGTATTGCGGGTATGGAATCCGTACTTGATGAATTTCAGTTCCACCGTCCTCTGGTGGCCTGTACGCTGATTGGGGCCGTTCTGGGTGACATGAAAACCGGTATCATCATCGGTGGTACCCTGGAAATGATCGCCCTGGGCTGGATGAACATCGGCGCGGCGGTTGCGCCCGATGCCGCACTGGCCTCTATCATTTCGACCGTTCTGGTTATTGCCGGTCACCAGAGTATCGGTGCCGGTATCGCCCTGGCGATCCCGCTGGCAGCAGCAGGCCAGGTTCTGACTATCATCGTTCGTACTATCACCGTTGCCTTCCAGCACGCGGCGGATAAGGCGGCCGAAAACGGCAACCTCACGGCACTGTCGTGGATCCACGTTTCATCCCTGTTCCTGCAGGCGATGCGTATCGCGATCCCGGCGGTTATCGTGGCGATCTCTGTCGGTACCAGCGAAGTGCAGAGCATGCTGAACGCCATTCCTGAAGTGGTCACCGGCGGTCTGAATATCGCGGGCGGTATGATCGTGGTCGTCGGTTATGCGATGGTCATCAATATGATGCGCGCAGGCTACCTGATGCCGTTCTTCTACCTCGGCTTCGTGACCGCTGCCTTCACCAACTTCAACCTGGTTGCACTGGGTGTTATTGGTGCGGTAATGGCAATTCTCTACATCCAGCTCAGCCCGAAATATAACCGCGTCGCGGGTGCCCCAGCGCAGGCTGCTGGTAACAACGATCTCGATAACGAACTGGACTAACAGGTGAGCGAAATGGTTGATATGACAAAAACTACCACCGAGAAAAAACTCACTCCGGGTGATATTCGTGGCGTGTTCATCCGTTCTAACCTGTTTCAGGGTTCATGGAACTTCGAACGTATGCAGGCGCTCGGCTTCTGCTTCTCCATGGTTCCGGCGATCAAACGCCTGTATCCGGAAAACAACGAAGCGCGCCGTCAGGCGATCAAGCGTCACCTGGAATTCTTTAACACTCATCCTTACGTTGCGGCTCCGGTTCTGGGCGTAACGCTGGCGATGGAAGAACAGCGTGCAAACGGCGCAGAGATCGACGATGGTGCCATCAACGGTATTAAAGTCGGCCTGATGGGTCCGCTGGCCGGTGTCGGTGACCCTATCTTCTGGGGTACCGTGCGTCCGGTCTTCGCAGCGCTGGGGGCAGGTATCGCGATGAGCGGCAGCCTGCTTGGCCCACTGCTGTTCTTCATCCTGTTTAACGCCGTGCGTCTGCTGACCCGTTACTACGGCGTGGCCTACGGCTACCGTAAAGGGGTGGACATCGTTAAGGACATGGGCGGCGGCTTCCTGCAGAAACTGACTGAGGGGGCGTCAATCCTCGGCCTGTTTGTCATGGGAGCACTGGTTAACAAGTGGACGCACGTGAACATCCCGCTGGTGGTATCGACCATCACCGGTCAGGATGGTCAGACCCGCGTCACCACCGTGCAGACGATTCTGGATCAGCTGATGCCGGGCCTGGTGCCGCTGCTGTTGACCTTCGCCTGCATGTGGCTGCTGCGTAAGAAAGTGAACCCGCTGTGGATTATCGTTGGCTTCTTCATCATCGGTATCGCGGGCTACGCTGTCGGCCTGCTGGGTCTCTAAGTTTCAACGCTATAGGCCGGGGGCTTGCCCCCGGTTTTTTTTATCTGGAGGATGAATGACTGTCACGGACATCGTACTGGTTCTATTTATTGCTGCCCTTCTGGCTTACGCGATCTATGACGAGTTCATCATGCCGCGCCGTCACGGCGAGACGCTGCTCTCCCTTCCCCTTCTGCGACGCGGGCGCGTGGATGCGTTTATCTTCGCGGGTCTCATCGTTATTCTTATTTACAATAACGTCACCAGCCATGGTGCAATATTAACCACATGGTTATTATGTGCGCTGGCATTAATGGCTGTTTATCTGTTCTGGATCCGTACGCCGAAAATCATTTTTAAATCACGCGGATTTTTCTTCGCCAATGTATGGATAGAATATAACCGTATTAAAGAGATGAATTTATCCGAAGACGGCGTGCTGGTGATGCAATTAGAACAACGCCGCCTGCTTATTCGGGTGAAGAATATTGACGACCTGGAAAAGATATACAATTTACTCCTTAAAACTCAATAGATTAACTATATAGCAACGGCTATATTCTGCGTTTGTCTTGCGCAAGAAATATAGCCGTTGCTATATCCCATTCGTTAATTTGATCTCTATTTGTTAACGATAGCTTCTCGCTTAAAGACAAATGAAAATCGTTATCAACAAACGTTTTTAATAATGCCTCCTCATTGTTGTTTTATATTCTCAAAATATGTTAAGGTTGCGCCCGTCGTTGGGGAGTAGCCGATTTCCTGTTCACAGGAAATGTACGTGTCAACATACTCGTTGAAAAACGTGGCGCGTACGGATCGCTTACTGCACATCTTATGTGCGTTGCGATCAGGCGAGACCATAGATACATCAACTGCTGTTTACTGGGGGCAGTGATGTGTCATATGGATATCCCCGGTCTGGACGCTGTTATGAATATCTCCGCTACGATCCTCCTCGCTTTTGGCATGTCCATGGACGCATTTGCTGCATCCATCGGAAAAGGCGCCACGCTTCATAAACCTAAATTCTCAGAAGCACTGCGTACCGGCCTGATTTTCGGTGCTATCGAAACGCTGACCCCGCTTATCGGCTGGGGACTTGGCATGCTCGCCAGCCAGTTCGTGCTGGAGTGGAACCACTGGATTGCCTTCGTCCTGCTGGTGTTCCTCGGTGGCCGGATGGTGATAGAAGGTTTTCGCGGCGGTGATGATGAAGACGAGGAGCCGCTGCACCGCCACGGGTTCTGGCTGCTGGTCACCACGGCAATTGCCACCAGCCTTGATGCGATGGCTGTCGGCGTCGGTCTGGCATTCCTGCAGGTCAATATTATCGCCACAGCGCTGGCTATTGGCTGTGCAACCCTGATCATGTCCACGCTGGGCATGATGGTCGGACGGTTTATCGGCCCGCTGTTGGGTAAACGCGCCGAGATCCTGGGCGGGATTGTGCTAATTGGCATTGGTGCCCAGATCCTCTGGGCACACTTCGCCGGTTAATCTTCGCGCTGCCAGACGTGGATGCTGAAATCCGTCTGGCAGTGAAATATTGAATGTGCAGCTAACGTTTCCCATACTTCCGGTTTTGCCCGCCATGCGAACGGCGTCATCTGCAGCAACGCGGTGGCCTCTTCCCCTGTGAGCGACATATCATACGCCACGGTTTGCTCCTGCTTCAGGCTAAAACCGGCCAGCTGTTCAGAATGAGGGGCATGCAGACGTACTTCGTCGTAGATCAGACCTTTCAGCTCCATCAGATGACGCGGGCCCGGCGTCACGGTGATCACCCATCCGCCCGGTTTCACCACGCGAGCCAGTTCTTCCGCTTTGCAGGGCGCGTAAATGCGGATAACAGCGTCCATTCTGGCATCGTCAAACGGCAGCCGGTGGCTCGATGCCACGCAGAACATCACGTCCGCGTAACGCTTTGCCGCCGCACGAATGGCCACTTTCGACACGTCCAGACCGAATGTGTTTGCCCCCTTCTCACGGGCAACCTCTGCAAATCGTGCGGTGTAGTACCCTTCCCCACAGCCAATATCCAGCATGGCGGTGGCTGAAGCAGGCAAGATGTCATTCACCATATGCGCGACTGCCTCCCGCAGCGGCAGATAGTGCCCGGCATCAAGAAACGCGCGACGCGCCTGCATCATCTCTGCACTGTCGCCTGGATCGCGGGAACGCTTATGCTGCACCGGCAGAAGATTCACATAGCCTTCTTTTGCCATATCAAACTGATGCCCCTGCGGACAGGTATAACTTTTATCTGAGTGCGTCAGGGGCGCGTGGCAAAGAGGACAGCTGAAGGACATGGTGACTCCGGAGCATAATCAAAGGGCGAAGTGTACCGCTATTCGCCCTGGTTATAAACGCCCGGTTAACGCATAACGATCAGGTGATCGGAACCCGCCGGTAGCCCGTCAGGTTTCACATTTTCCAGACGCAGCACGTTACCCATAATTTCACTGAAGACAGGCGCGGAGACGGCCCCGCCGTAGTAGGCGCCATTTTGCGGATCGTTAATGACCACCACCAGGGCAAATCGCGGATCGCTGGCAGGCGCAACGCCGGCAGTATAGGCGACGTATTTATCGACGTACTTCCCGCTATCGTCAATTTTCTTCGCCGTACCGGTTTTCACCGCCACCCGGTAATCACGAACGGCCGCCTTCACGCCCCCGCCGCCGGGCAGCGCGACGCTCTCCATCATGTGCTCCACCTCGTGCGCAATCTCTTCCGGCATGACGCGGTGCCCGATAACGGGTGGATCGATACGCGTAATCGAAAGAGGTCGCTCGAGCCCGAAGCCGCCAATCGTGGCGTAGACGTGAGCCAGCTGGAGCGGCGTTACCATCAGCCCGTAGCCGAAGGCAAAGGTCGCCCGGTCGAGCTGACTCCAGTATTTACGCTGGGGCAGTAGCCCCGCGCTCTCCCCCGTTAAGCCAAGCCCCGTATTCGTACCAAAACCAAAGTTTCGATAGGTATCAATAAGATGCTGGACAGGCATCGCCAGCGAAAGTCGGGACACGCCGGTGTCGCTCGATTTTTGCAGGATCCCGGTCATCGTCAGTTCAGGATAATAGCCCACATCGCGGATACGATGCCCGTCCAGGGTATACGGATGAGTGTCAATCACGCTGTCGGGCTGAACCAGACCCTGCTGCAGGGCCGTCATCAGTACCAGCGGCTTGACGGTCGAACCGGGCTCGAACGTGTCGCTGATCGCGCGGTTGCGAAAATCATTTATCGTCGCACCTTCCCGATTATTGGGATTGAAATCTGGATAGCTCGCCATCGCGAGTATTTCCCCGGTTGGGATATTGATGAGTACCGATGCTCCCGACTCGGCCTTGTTCCAGGCCACGGCATTATCGAGCGCATCTTCAGTAATGGTCTGCAGCCGCTCGTCAATACTCAACTGAATGTTATGCGCTGGCGAGGGTGCCACTTCCGTCAGGTTTTCAACCACGCGACCGTAGCGGTCTTCCCTTACCTGCCGAACTCCGGCCTTGCCGATCAGCTGCGCGTTAAAGCTTTTTTCCACGCCTTCAATGCCCTGCCCGTCAATATTGGTGAAGCCAATCAGGTTCGCTGCCACATGGCCTGCAGGATAAAAACGGCGGGATTCATCACGTAAATTGATGCCGGGCAGATTCAGCTTATCGATCCACTTTGCCTGTGCGGGATCGACCTGGCGGGCAAGATAAATAAAACGCCCCTGCGGGTTGGCGTTAATTCGCGCCGAGAGTGTGCCCAGGGAGAGATGCAGCGCATTTGCCAACGCCTGCCAGCGTTCATCAACGCCAACTCCCCCTTTTGCCAGCACCGTTTTAGGATCGGCCCAGACGGCCCGGACGGGCACGCTCACCGCCAGGGGTCGACCTGCGCGATCCATTATCATGCCGCGCGGCGCATCAATCGTCAGCTGGCGGAGGGATCGCATATCTTCCTGCTTTACCAGATTGTCAGGCTTGATGATTTGCAGCCAGGCAACACGGCCCAGCAAAAAAGCCAGACTACAAAAAATCGCTAAGCAGAGCAGCGCAAAACGCGCCGGCGTGAAATTGCCAGCGGTCGTTATCAATTTCTTCTTCACCTGAACCCCAGGACTGTAAAACAACGCCCTGATTTAACGGGAAAAGATGCGTTTAGGGTGGCAAAACAGTGCTACTAACCTCGCATCTTTGCAACAAGTTACTAACAAGACCGCGAATGGTAATATTTTGAAAGATAAGGGACATAAAAAAGCCCCGCGGTATGCGAGGCTTTATGTCTGAGAGTGAAGTGCTAAGCGCTTCAGTCAGCAGCGGTTCGATCAGATAGCAGTTACGTTAACTGCAGCTGGGCCTTTCTGGCCGTCCTGAATTTCGAACTCAACGTTCTGGCCTTCAGCCAGAGTTTTGAAGCCGTTACCCTGGATTGCAGAGAAGTGTACGAACACGTCTTTGCTGCCGTCAGCAGGAGTAATGAAACCAAAACCTTTAGACTCGTTGAACCACTTAACTTGACCTTTAATCTTTGCCATTTTGCAAAATTCCTTAGAGTGTTTTCTTAGCCCGCAGGCATTAACTGAGATAAAACTGAGACATTACTGCATGAGGCACTAATATAAGGTTCGGCAGAGAAGCGGTATTCAACGACAACGTGTTTACTCAGGACTTCTTTACTGAAAATGCCACACATAAACAGAACTGTACCTCGTTTGACCCAAAACGTGTTATCACACACTATGTTTAATATGGCAAGCCATTTTTAAACATGTCTCGATCCGCCGCACAAATTCGAACAGTGCCTGTCAGGTTTTGCACAATTATGCGCATCACGTACAGACAGCCCTGCTGCGTAACAAAGACCCAGCATTGCTTGCACAACCGCTGTAATCTAAGACTTTTTTAACATAGCTTAATCATTACGAACCGTCCAGCAACCGGGAAAAGAAATCTTACGTCTTGATTGAGTTAGAACAATTTGTGAAAACTTATGCTTAAATCATTGTAACGCTACCAAATTGTTTCAGAGAAAAAACACTGTTAAAAAACCACTTCCGTCTGTATTAAAATGCACCAGTTAATAAACAGCGTTATGCACCAAAATAATGAAATTTTTATGACTCTGCATCAAAAGAAGGCAAGCAAAACGTTTCGATAAAAATAAAACATTCCTGCGAGCGTTTACATCAAGAATATATGCAACAATTTAACGCTTCGTTTATAAGGATAAATATTCACCAATTTTCAGTATCCTGAAAGAATGATTAACTGATGCTAAATTATCTAGCGCGTTAGTTAACTCCTGCACAGGTTCATCTAGCGCTTCATCTGCCAGTTCAAATACGCCCCAGTGGATGGGAAACGTCAGTGGACAGCCCAGCTGCTGCCACAATGCCACCGCAGATTGCGGATCCATATGATGGACAGCCATGAACCAACGTGGGGCATAGGCACCAATCGGTAACGCGGCAGCATCTATCTGGCCCAGGCGTTCAGGAATCAACAGCAGCTCAGGTGAATAGCCGGTATCACCGCTGAACCAGAAACGGTGATGCCGTCCTTCCATCACCCAGCCGCACCACAAGGAACGATTGCGGTTCCATGGCGTGCGCATGCTCCAGTGCTGTGCAGGTACGGCGGTCAGCGTCATCCCCTGCCAGGTGAAACTCTGCCACCAGTCGAGCTCAACTACGCGTTTTGCTCCCCGACGACGAAACCAGTCGGCCAGACCCAGGGGAACAAAAACACTAACGTCGGGAAAGCGCTTGAGAATTCGGCGAATGGTCGCGTCATCAAGATGATCGTAATGATTATGGGAGATGACGACCGCATCAAGCTGATGAAGTTGCTCGACAGACAGTACGGGAGGCGTTTTGCGCTGTGGTCCCAGGAAAGGGAGCGGAGAAGCGCGCCGTGAAAACACCGGATCGGTAAGGATGATATTACCGTCCAGCTGCAGCAACACGCTCGCGTGTCCGAGCCACCACACCCCATCTCCATGAGGTTGCGTGAGCTCTACAGGTTGCCACCAATGTTGGATAAAATCTTCATAACCCAGCGCAGGTGGTTTCGGTAAACCGGCCTCTTTACGCGCTTTACGCCAACGGTCAATGTCGCCGGGTTGATGTCCGACAGGGAGGGTATTACGAAAACCGTTCGGGGTATGATGTTTCAGGGAGGGGTCATACCAGGGATTTTTCCAGGCCACAGCCACCTCCCAGGACAAAAAGATTAACGCTCAGCCACCAGGCGGATAAAGTCATCTTCGTCTTTGTTTTCTTCGACGACCGCGTCTTTCGGCGCGTCTTTCTCTTCCGGTTCGTTAGCCTCACACAGACGGCGTAGCAGCGCATTCTGACGTTTTTGCTGATCGAGCAGCGCTTCAAGCAGTTCGATCTGCTCGTTAGTCCGGGAGCTGGCTCGGTTCACGAAAAACCAAATGACCAGACCCACGAGTAGAACAACCAAAGAAATCATCAGGGATGCTATATTCAGCAGCCCTGAATTCAGTAACTCACCCATTTCACCACCTCAATAAAAACGTCTATTTTACCACTGGCGCGAAGGAAGGAAATCACGTTGAGAAAAAATGTGTCTTACCACGGAATAAACTTGTTGATTGCGCAAACGCCGCTAAAAAACTGTACATCCTGATCGCACATCACATTGATCGTCTGCGTCCATAACACCACGCACGCTATCAGCACGATAACCAGAATCACCCAGCGTATTTTTTTCACTCCACACTCCGTCTTAAAACCTGATGTAGCGAGGTTATCACGCTTATCTTAAACAAGGACTAACTGTGCCTCTATCACGCTTTTTTTCAGAATCATGCACTTGTTTCATCACGTAAACACATTACGCTAGCATTACGATAACAACGATAAAAGAGGTAATGATGCGCTTTATTGTTCGAACAATTATTGTACTCGCCCTTGTCTGGATTGGCCTTCTGTTATCGGGCTATGGCGTGCTCGTGGGGAGCACCGAAAACGCAGCCGGGCTAGGCATTCAGTGTAAATATTTAACAGCACAAGGAATGAGCACAGCCCAGTATCTGCATACTGACAGCGGGATCGTTGGCTTAACCCACTGCCCTGTACTGCGTAAAACATCCGTCGTGATTGATAATGGCTAATCAGTCTGATTATGATGAAAAAAAACGCCGCATCAGATGCGGCGTTTTTTACGAAGAGGGATTAAAACGGGTATTCGTGATATCCCATCTGTGCAGAAATTTTACGTGCGGCAGTGTGCAGAATAGCCACATACTCATGCAAACGCTCTTCAGAGAAGCGTAAAGTCGGGAAGGAGATACTTAAGCCCGCAATCACCACGCCAAAGCGGTCAAACACCGGAACGCCGATGCAGCGCAGCCCTTCTTCCTGCTCTTCATTATCTTCGCCATACCCCTGCTCGCGTACGTGATCCAACACCGTTAACAGCGCGTCTGTGCTGGTAATGGTTCGTGAGGTACTTTGCTTGTATTCCACCCCTTCGAGGATCTGCTTCACTTCCTCACGATCGCGCCACGCCAGCAGAACCTTACCAATCGCGGTACTGTAGAGTGGGTTGCGACGACCAATGCGCGAATACATGCGCAGATTGTACATGGAGTCGATTTTATGGATGTAAACAATACTGTCTTCATCCAGCGCACCGAGATGGATGGTCTCTTTAGTCAGACGAGAGATTTCGCGCATCTGAATATCAGCGCTGCGGATCAGGTCAACATTTTGTAGCGCGCGGGCACCCAGTTCAAAGAGCTTCAGCGTCAGAGAATATTTTTCAGATTCGCCTTCCTGGGCGACATAGCCCAGCGACTTCATGGTTTGCAAAAAGCGATATACGGTGCTTTTAGACATCATCACGCGCTGCGACAACTCTGTAATACCTATTTCACGCTCTTCTCCGAGCGCCTGTAAGATGCCAAACACCTTCAGCACGGAAGAAACAGAATCTGGCTGTTTATCCAAATCCGCAATAGCCATTTACCACCTCATAGAGAGTGTTTTATAAAAATCAGAACCGGTTTTTATTATAAGTTCCCGTCATGTCACCTGCAATCAATCCGCGTTTACTTCGTTACAAATCTGCGACATATCGCGGCTGTAACAATGCTAAAATAGTTATCCTGAGAATAATTTCACGCTGAGCTTTTTTAATCTTAATGGAAAAGACCCTTTCCGATGGCCTGCCTTTACCCCAGCGGTATGGCGCGATAGCCACCATCATTATCGGTATCTCAATGGCCGTCCTTGACGGCGCAATCGCAAACGTCGCCCTGCCAACCATCGCCAGCGACCTGCACGCCTCTCCCGCCAGTTCGATATGGATAGTTAACGCCTATCAGATTGCGATTGTGGTTTCCCTGCTCTCGTTCTCTTTCCTGGGCGATATGTTCGGTTACCGTCGGGTGTATCAGTGCGGTCTGGTGGTTTTCACCTTCACGTCGTTGTTATGCGCCCTTTCAGATTCACTGGATACCCTGACGCTTGCCCGCATTGCGCAAGGTTTTGGCGGCGCGGCGCTCATGAGCGTAAACACGGCGTTGATCCGCTTAATTTATCCGCAACGCCATCTGGGGCGCGGCATGGGGATAAACTCGTTTATTGTCGCCGTCTCTTCCGCCGCCGGACCAACCATTGCGGCGGCGATCCTTTCCGTTGCGTCATGGCAATGGCTGTTCGCCATTAACGTGCCGCTGGGTATTTTCGCCATCTTCTTTGCCCTGCGCTTTCTACCCGCTAACGGTCCCAAAAGCACCATGCCGCGCTTCGACGTGGCAAGTGCGGTGATGAATGCCCTGACCTTTGGCCTGCTGATTACGGCGCTGAGCGGCTTTGCGCAGGGACAGTCCCTGATGCTTACCGGTGTGGAGCTTATCGCTCTGCTGGCGATCGGCTTCTTCTTTGTTCGCCGCCAGCTCACTCTCCCCGTGCCTTTACTGCCCGTTGACCTGTTGCGTATCCCCCTCTTTTCCCTCTCCATTTGCACGTCCGTCTGCTCCTTCTGCGCCCAGATGCTGGCTCTGGTTTCTCTGCCCTTCTTTTTGCAGAGCGCGGTAGGCCGTTCAGAAGTGGAGACTGGCCTGCTGTTAACCCCCTGGCCGCTGGCGACAATGGTGATGGCGCCGCTGGCAGGTTACCTCATTGAACGCGTCCATGCCGGTTTATTGGGCGCTTTGGGGCTGGCGGTGATGGCGACAGGCCTTTTCGCGCTGGCTCTGCTGCCGTCATCGCCAACCGATCTGGACATCATCTGGCGCATGATCCTCTGTGGCGCGGGGTTTGGCCTTTTCCAGTCCCCTAACAATCACACCATCATCACCTCCGCGCCGCGTCATCGCAGCGGGGGTGCCAGCGGCATGCTGGGGACCGCTCGACTTCTGGGGCAAAGCAGCGGTGCGGCGCTGGTCGCCCTGATGTTTAACCTCGCAGGCCAGAACGGCAACCATGTTGCACTCCTCACCGCCGGTGTACTTGCCACCCTCGCAGCTATCGTCAGCGGCCTGCGGGTGACCCAGCCCAGGGTTCAGGCATAAAAAAAGCCGGGCGGAGTGCTCTCCTGCCCGGCTTAGTAGGGTTCTTTGCCTTACTTCAGGTATTCCCCACTGCGCAGCGCTTCAATACGTTTATCCAGCGGCGGGTGAGACATAAACAGCTCGCTCAGCGATTTGGACTTACCGTTAATGCAGAAGGCCATCATGCTGTTCGCTTCCTGTGGCTCATAGCTGGTTTTCAGACGCTGCAGCGCGGCAATCATCTTCTCGCGACCAACCAGCTTCGCCGAGCCGGCATCCGCGTGGAATTCACGGTGACGAGAGAACCACATGGTGATGATGCTGGCCAGAATACCGAATACCAGCTCCAGAACCATCGAAACGGCGAAGTAGATCAGCGGGTTGCCGTTGCTCTCTTCACCTTCGTCACGGTTTCCGCCCATAAAGCCTGCCGCGATCTGCGCCAGAATACGGGAGATGAAGATCACGAAGGTGTTTACCACGCCCTGAATCAGGGTCATGGTCACCATGTCACCGTTGGCGATATGGCTGATTTCGTGGGCAATAACCGCTTCGGCTTCGTCACGGCTCATGTTCTGCAGCAATCCGGTGCTGACGGCAACCAGTGACGCATCGCGACGGGCGCCCGTGGCAAAAGCGTTGATGTCCGGGGCATGGTAAATCGCCACCTGCGGCATAGCGATCCCGGCCTGACGGGATTGCTGAGCCACCGTATTCATCAGCCACTGTTCCATATCGTTACGCGGCTGTTCAATAACCTCACCACCCACCGATTTCAGTGCCATCCACTTCGACATCAGCAGGGAGATGAACGAGCCACCAAAACCAAACAGCAGCGCCATAATCAACAGACCCTGAACGCTGCTCGACTGAATTCCTGTCAGGCTTAGCACGAGCCCGAAAACCACCATAACCGCCAGGTTGGTGAGCAGGAAGAGCGCGATTCGCATCATAATTTTCTTTTTACCTCAGTTTAACAAAACGCACTATGCGATTACCCACATCGTATGGGTATTGCGGCTATTTTCAAGCATCAGACGGGCGTAAGTCACCAGAAAGACACAACTTTACACAATTGGAAATCTGACTGACGGAAGGATGCAGAACAAAAAGAAACAGGCACAATTTCTTGTGCCTGTCAGGAGGTTATTTTGCGGGAGCGGGCTGTACGGCAGGTTTCTCTTTTTCCTGATTCGCCAGGTCGAGAGCGATATGCACCGTCTCGTCCAGATACGGATCCGGCTCCTGGTAATCTTTTGGCAGATCGTCCAGTTTCTTGAGCAGAGGCTTACCTTCGCGCTTGAAGCGATCGTTGATACGCGCCAGGCGAGTTGCATCGTCTTCGTTGTTCTCTTTCTCACGCTGTGCGTAATTCAGAGAAACAATATTCCGCTTATCTTTCAGGGCATTGAATCGTGCAATATCCTTCATGATGTACTGGAATTCCGGATCCTTCGCGATGCGGTCGTTATGCGCTTTCAGCAGTTCAGGGCCAAACTGGGTCATATCACCCGCTTTCACGTAGGTCGCGGCATTGATGCTGTCCCACGGCAACGCGTTATCTTCAAACTTCTCGCCGGTTTCCGTCTCCTGGGTGCCAGTCGGCATGATGATGTCCGGCGTGACGCCCTTACGCTGCGTACTGCCGCCGTTCACGCGGTAGAATTTCTGAATGGTGTACTGAACCGAGCCCAGCGCAGGCCATTCCGGACGCAGCATCTGATCGTAAATACGATTCAGAGAGCGGTACTGCTGAACGGTGCCTTTCCCGAAGGTTGGCTCACCGACGATGAGCGCGCGGCCATAGTCCTGCATGGCTGCGGCAAAGATCTCAGACGCGGAAGCGCTGAAGCGGTCAACGAGAACAACCAGCGGGCCTTTGTAATAGACCACACCGTCATTGTCCGCATCTTCGCGCACTTTACCGTTGTTATCGCGCACCTGAACCACCGGGCCAGATGGGATGAACAGGCCAGAGAGTGAAACCGCTTCCGTCAGCGCACCGCCGCCGTTACTCCGCAAGTCGATGATAATGCTGCTGACGTTCTGCTTTTCAAGCTTCTGCAGCTGAACTTTCACATCGTCAGTCAGCCCCACGTAGAAGCCAGGAATATCCAGGACACCTACCTTCTCTTTACCCACGGTTTTCACCGACATTTTCACCGCGCGGTCTTCCAGACGGATACGCTCGCGGGTCAGGGTAACAATACGGGTTTTGGTGCCTTTACCGGCAGGCAGAATTTCCAGACGTACCTTGCTGCCTTTCGGACCTTTGATCAGCGCAACCACGTCATCGAGACGCCAGCCGATCACATCGACCATGTTCTGGCCGGTTTGTCCAACACCCACAATGCGATCGCCTACGCTAATCGCTTTGCTTTTGGATGCCGGGCCACCCGCGACCATTGAATTGATCACCGTGTAATCATCGTCCATCTGCAGAACCGCGCCGATACCTTCCAGAGACAGGCTCATTTCGGTATTGAACTGCTCAGTGTTGCGCGGAGAGAGGTAGTTGGTGTGCGGATCGATTTCGTGCGCAAAGGCGGTCATCGCGAGTGAGAAAACATCCTCGCTGTTGGTCTGCGCCAGGCGACGAATAGCAAATTTATAACGACGCGTCAGCGTGTCACGGATCTCTTTTTCGTCTTTGCCGGTCAGCTTAAGGCTCAGTTCGTCGTATTTAACTTTGCCGTCCCAAAGCGCATTCAACTCGGCTTCATCTTTTGGCCAGGGCGCTTTGCTGCGATCCAGATTAAAGGTGTCGTTGCCGGTGAAGTCCATTGGACGTTCCAGCACTTTAAGCGCGTACTGATAGCGTTCAAAACGACGCTTTTGCGACAGGTTATAGAGATCGTAGAACAGATCCAGCTTGCCTGAACGCAACTCGTCACCCACCTCGGATTTGCGCTTAGCGAACTGCTCGACATCGCTGGCGAGCAAAACGTTATGGCTGTAATCCAGCAAGTTCAGATAGCGGTCAAAGATTTTGGCCGAAAAGGCCTGATCGAGATCGAACTGACGATAGTGCGAGCGGGTAAAACGTGAGGTCACGCGCTCGCTCACCGTCGCGTGCTGCGTCTCTTCCTTGAGTACCGGAATTTGATCAACACGCGTGATATCGTCCACTGCAAAAGCGTGACCTGTTATAGCAAACAGACCCGCCAGCGCGGTGAGCTTAAAAAAAGTGTTCATGCCAGGCTTGGCCTCCGTTTCAGAACAACAAGTGTTCTGCGCGTACAATCATTGACATACCAGAAGTCAGCTGTACACGAACGCCATCTTTGGTGATTTCCAGTACGGTGGCGTCCATAGCATTGTTACCCGCTTTTACCTTCAGCGCCTGACCCACGCTCAGAGCGTTAATGTCAGAAACCGGCGTATGGCGCGGCTCTTCACGAGGGGCACGCGGGGCTTTTGCTGCTGGTTTGTCTGCACGCGGTTTGCGATCGTTATTATCGTTACGGCGCGGCGCAGGGCGTGGTTTACGCTCACGACGAGGCGCTTCTTCCTGGCCGTTTGCCGCGGCGGCTTCGCGTTTTTTCGCCTGCTGTTCTGCACGTTGTGCCTGAACGCGTGCTTTGGCTTCTTCAAGCTGCTTGCGCGCGTGCTCAACGTGCTGCTCGTCCAGCTCACCGCAAGGGTTGCCGTCGAGGTCCACGCGGGTAGCGCCTGGTTTGATACCGTACAGGTAACGCCAGCTCGAAGTATAAAGACGTAAGGCGGAACGCAGCTGAGTTTTGCTGAGGTTCATTTCCCCTTCAACACGCGCCACCAGATCCTGAAAAATACCGACTTTCAGGGGACGAGCTTCACCTTCCGCGCTGAAGCACTGCGGGAAACGCTCGGCCAGAAATGCGATAACTTCTTTACTGCTATTCAACTTAGGTTGATTTTCCATGAAATTTCCTGATTACAACGGACGTTGCCAACAAGCGCAGGCATGAACAGGCGTCATTATAATGACGCTATCAGTAAATGCTACGTTATCCGTTGATTATCCTGCGACGCTCGCAAAGAATTTTTGATAATCGGTTGCAGCGAGTACGTTTTCCAGATTCGCCACCAGCTCGCGCAGCCCCTGTTCGTCCTCGGTTGTAAAGCGACTGAAGACCGTACTGTCGATATCCAGAACGCCAATAATCTGATTTTTGACCACCAGCGGCAAAACGATTTCAGAATTACTGGCAGCATCACAGGCAATGTGTCCGTCAAACGCATGGACATCTTCCACACGCTGGACCTGATTCTCTGCCACCGCCGTGCCGCATACGCCACGCCCTACCGGAATACGCACGCAGGCCAGTTTGCCCTGGAACGGACCGAGCACCAGCGTTTCACCTTCCAGAAGGTAAAAGCCAGCCCAGTTTACGTCAGAGAGACGTTCAAACAGCAATGCGCTAGTATTTGCCAGAGTGGCTAAGAAGCTGGTCTCACCCGCCATCAATGCCTTAAAATCGCGGTTCAGATCCGCGTAGAATTCTGTTTTGTTCATTATTCAATCACTTAGTTGTCTTACAAATTTACCGCATAGCCTATTAAAATAAGCATTAAATGCGCTCATGCTCAAGATGAATCCGTTCATGAGTTATTATAACTTTCAACAATACTTATTTGTGCGCAGCTGATGGCCTTAAAAACAACCAAAATTACGCCGACGAGAAAGATAACTGTCCATACGGTAAGCGAAGCTTTGCCTCGTGCACATTATCAGCGTTGCCCACAGTGCGATACGCTTTTTATGTTGCCGAAGATGAAATCGCACCAAAGTGCCTTCTGTCCCCGCTGCGACGCTAAAATTCGCGATGGTCGCGACTGGTCGTTGACCCGCCTCGCCGCCATGGCCGTCACCATGCTGCTGCTGATGCCCTTCGCCTGGAGCGAACCTCTGCTGAAACTCTACCTGCTTGGCGTGCGCATTGATGCCAACGTGCTGCAGGGTATCTGGCAGATGACCCGTCAGGGCGATCCCATCACCGCCGCCATGGTGCTGTTCTGCACCGTTGGCGCGCCGCTGGTGCTGGTCGCCGCCATTGCCTATCTTTG
Organism: Enterobacter sp. 148H3; assembly: GCF_034107425.1. Classification (NCBI taxonomy): domain Bacteria; kingdom Pseudomonadati; phylum Pseudomonadota; class Gammaproteobacteria; order Enterobacterales; family Enterobacteriaceae; genus Enterobacter; species Enterobacter sp. 148H3. The sequence goes on from NZ_JAWNEI010000009.1 coordinate 110,011, forward strand.
GTTTGGCAATATTCTCGGCATGAACCTTCGCCCGGTACTGCTGATGCTGGATAAGCTCAAAGAGTGGGTGATGCTGGATATTTATCTGGTGGGCGTGGGCGTTGCGTCAATAAAGGTACAGGACTACGCCTTTTTACAGCCCGGCATAGGACTCTTTGCCTTCATCTGTCTGGTATTGCTGAGCATCCTGACGCTGATACACCTGAATGTTGAGCAGCTCTGGGAGCGATTTTACCCACAGCGCCCCGCCACCCGTCCCGATGAAAATCTGCGCGTCTGTCTGGGTTGCCACTATACAGGGTTACCCGACCCGCGCGGACGCTGCCCGCGGTGCCACATTCCATTAAGGCTGCGTCGAAACAACAGCCTGCAAAAATGCTGGGCGGCGCTGATCGCCTCCCTGGTGTTTCTGATCCCCGCCAATATGCTGCCTATTTCCATCATTTACGTGAATGGCGGACGTCAGGAGGATACTATCCTCTCCGGGATTATCTCCCTTGCGCACAGCAATGTCGGGGTGGCGGCGATCGTTTTTATTGCCAGTATTCTGGTTCCCTTTACCAAAGTGGTGGTGATGATTACCCTGCTCATCAGCATTCACTTAAAGTGTGAACAAGGCTTACGAACCCGCATTCTGCTTCTGCGATTCGTCACCTGGATTGGCCGCTGGTCAATGTTAGATTTGTTCGTAATTTCGCTGATGATGTCTCTCATCAATCGCGACCAGTTACTTGCTTTTACAATGGGACCCGCGGCTTTTTATTTCGGCTCTGCGGTGATATTGACTATTCTTGCTGTGGAATGGCTGGATAGCCGCTTACTTTGGGATGCACATGAGTCAGGAAACCCCCGCTTCGCCGACTGAAGCGAGAATTAAAACAAAACGCCGCATTTCGCCATTCTGGTTGCTGCCCGTCATCGCCCTGATGATTGCAGGCTGGCTTATCTGGACGAGCTATGAAGATCGCGGTAGCACCGTCACCATTGATTTCCAGACCGCCGACGGCATCGTCGCCGGGCGAACGCCCGTTCGCTTCCAGGGGGTTGAAGTGGGTACGGTTCAGGACATCTCTCTTGGAAAAGGGCTGAACAAGATTCAGGTGCGGGTCAGTATTAAATCTGACATGCAGGATGCCCTGCGCAGCGAAACGCAGTTCTGGCTAGTGACGCCAAAAGCCTCTCTGGCCGGTGTGTCCGGGCTGGATGCGCTCGTGGGAGGGAACTATATTGGCATGATGCCGGGTAAAGGAGAGCCGCAGGATCACTTTGTTGCCCTGGATACACAGCCGAAGTACCGTCTCAATAACGGCGATTTAATGATCCATCTGCAGGCGCCGGATCTCGGTTCTCTGAACAGTGGCTCACTGGTCTATTTCCGCAAAATCCCGGTTGGCCGTGTGTACGATTACGCGATCAACCCGAATAAACAGGGCGTCACCATTGACGTGCTGATCGAACGCCGCTTCACCAATCTGGTAAAAAAAGGCAGCCGCTTCTGGAACGTGTCCGGCGTGGACGCGGACCTCAGCCTGAGCGGTGCGAAAGTGAAGCTGGAGAGTCTGGCCGCGCTGGTTAATGGCGCCATCGCCTTTGACTCGCCGGAAAACTCAAGCCCTGCCACCGCTGATGATTCATTTGGATTGTACGCTGACCTGGCGCACAGCCAGCGCGGCGTGATCGTCAAACTCGCCCTGCCCGATGCTAAAGGGCTAAAAGCGGGTTCAACACCGCTGATGTATCAGGGATTGCAGGTTGGTCAGCTCACCAAAATGACGCTCAACCCGGGCGGCTCGGTCACCGGCGAAATGACGGTCGACCCGAGCGTGGTCGATCTCCTGCGCGAGAAAACGCGCATCGAAATGCGCAGTCCAAAGCTCTCTCTGAACGATGCCAGCCTCAGCACGCTGTTGACCGGCAATACGTTTGAGCTCATCCCCGGCGAAGGTGAACCCAGCAATAGCTTCGTGATTGCCCCGGCTGATAAGGCCCTGCTGCAAAAGCCGGGCGTAGTGACGGTCACGCTGAATGCGCCAGAAAGTTACGGTATCGAAGCCGGACAGCCGTTAATTTTACACGGCGTGCAGGTCGGTCAGGTGCTGGAGCGTAAGCTCTCCGCGAATGGCGTTACTTTCTCGGTCGCCATCGATCCGCAATACAGCGACCTGGTGCATGGCGACAGCAAATTCGTGGTGAACAGTCGCGTCGACGTGAAGGTGGGTCTGGACGGCGTGGAGTTCCTCGGCGCCAGCGCCAGCGAATGGGTTAACGGCGGTATCCGCATTTTGCCGGGGAATAAAGGCCCCGTGCGCGACAGCTATCCGCTGTATGCCAACCTGGAGAAAGCGGTTGAAAACAGCCTGAGCGATCTTCCTACCACCACGCTGACCTTAAGCGCCGAGACGCTGCCGGACGTACAGGCGGGTTCCGTGGTGCTGTATCGCAAGTTTGAAGTCGGGGAAGTGATCACCGTTCGCCCGCGTGCGGACGCGTTCGATATCGAACTGCATATCAAGCCGGAGTACCGCAAGCTGCTGACGCCAAACAGCGTCTTCTGGGCCGAAGGCGGCGCGAAAGTTCAGCTTAACGGTAACGGGCTAACCGTACAGGCCTCTCCGCTGTCACGCGCGCTGCGGGGGGCGATTAGCTTCGATAACCTCAGCGGTGCGGGCGCGAATCTGCGTAAAGGCGATAAGCGTATTCTCTTCCCGTCCGAGACCGCCGCCCGCGCGGTGGGTGGGCAGATTACCCTGCACGCCTTTGATGCCGGCAAGCTGGCGGAAGGCATGCCAATCCGCTATCTGGGCATTGATATCGGGCAGATCCAGAAGCTGACGCTGATCACCTCGCGCAACGAGGTGCAGGCCACTGCCGTGCTCTACCCGGAATATGTGCAGACCTTCGCCCGCACCGGCTCGCGCTTCTCGGTGGTCACGCCGCAGATCTCGGCCGCTGGCGTTGAGCACCTCGACACCATTTTGCAGCCGTATATCAACGTTGAGCCAGGCCAGGGCAATGCCCGCCGTGATTTCGAGCTGCAGGAAGCCACGATTACCGACTCGCGCTACCTTGGCGGCCTGAGCATCGTGGTGGAAGTACCGGAAGCGGGTTCGCTGAACATCGGCACTCCGGTACTATTCCGCGGTATTGAAGTGGGTACGGTCACGGGCCTGACGCTCGGTACGCTCTCCGACCGCGTGATGGTGGCATTACGTATTAGCGAACGTTACCAGCACCTGGTTCGAAATAACTCGGTATTCTGGCTGGCATCCGGCTATTCGCTGGACTTTGGCCTGACGGGAGGCGTGGTGAAAACCGGAACCTTCAACCAGTTCATTCGCGGCGGTATCGCGTTTGCCACTCCGCCGGGAACGCCGCTGGCGCCAAAAGCGCAGCCGGGTAAACACTTCCTGCTGCTCGAGAGCGAACCGAAAGAGTGGCGCGAATGGGGAACCGCCCTGCCGCGTTAATCTGACTGGCTCCGGTGTCAACGCACCGGAGCCTTTATGCTACACTGCGCACCTGAATTTTTCCCTGTGGTGTGCCCGTGGCTCAAAACTCCGTATTTCTTCCTGAACAATTCCTGGCGCAAATGCGCGAGGCGCTTCCTTCTCACCTGTCGTTAGACGATTTTATCGCCGCCTGCCAGCGTCCGCTACGCCGGAGTATTCGCGTCAACACGCTGAAAATCAGCGTCGATGATTTTCTGGCGCTGGTCGCTCCGTACGGCTGGCAGCTTACGCCGGTACCGTGGTGCGCTGAGGGGTTCTGGATAGAACGCGATGACGAAGCTTTACTGCCGCTGGGCAGTACCGCTGAACATCTGAGCGGTCTGTTCTATATTCAGGAAGCCAGCTCGATGCTGCCGGTTGCCGCCCTGTTTGCCGATGGCAATTCACCAGAGCGCGTAATGGATGTTGCCGCAGCGCCCGGCTCAAAAACCACCCAAATTGCCGCCCGTATGGGTAATCAAGGGGCGATCCTCGCCAACGAGTTTTCCGCCAGCCGCGTGAAGGTATTGCATGCCAACATCAGCCGCTGCGGTATTCATAATGTTGCCCTGACGCACTTCGACGGACGCGTGTTTGGCGCCGCCCTGCCGGAAGCCTTCGACGCCATTCTGCTGGACGCCCCCTGCTCAGGCGAAGGGGTGGTGCGTAAAGATCCCGATGCGTTAAAAAACTGGTCAGTTGAGAGCAACCTTGAGATCGCGGCCACGCAGCGAGAGCTGATCGACAGCGCATTCCATGCCCTGCGCCCCGGCGGCACGCTGGTTTATTCGACGTGCACCTTAAACCGCGATGAGAACGAAGATGTCTGCCTGTGGCTGCAAGCGCAATATCCGGATGCGGTCGAGTTTCTGCCGCTCGACGATCTGTTCGCCTCAGCACAGGAGGCTGTCACCCCGGAGGGGTTCCTCCATGTTTTCCCGCAGATTTACGACTGCGAAGGGTTCTTTGTGGCGCGTCTGCATAAAACGCAGGCGGTGGCTCCCCTGCCCGCACCTAAATTCAAGGTCGGTAACTTCCCGTTTTCCCCCCTTAAAGGTCGAGAGACCGCACAGCTTGAAGCCGCCGCTAAAAAAGCGGGACTGGTCTGGGATGAGAGCCTGCGCCCCTGGATGCGTGATAAAGAGATATGGCTGTTCCCCGCACAGATCGAGCCGCTCATCGGAAAGGTCCGTTTTTCCCGAATCGGGATCCGCCTGGCGGAAGTGCATAATAAAGGGTATCGCTGGCAGCATGAGGCCGTAATCGCCCTTGCCGGACGCGAGAATACCTTTGCCCTGACGCATCAGGAAGCCGAAGAGTGGTACCGTGGTCGCGATGTCTATCCGGAGAGCACGCCATCAGGCGATGAAGTGATTGTGACGTATCAGGGATACCCGCTGGGCCTGGCAAAAAAGGTCGGCTCAAGGCTGAAAAACAGCTATCCACGCGAGCTGGTTCGGGACGGTCGGCTGTTTACCGGTAACGATCGCACGGATTGATAAAAAGCGCATTTTTTTACTGGCGATTTTGCTCTCTTTGTCTACGATCAAAAATGGGTGGCCGCACTGGTCATACCAGATTTTTGACAACCGACCCGGAGAGCACTATGACGAAAACCAGCGTGCGTATTGGCGCTTTTGAGATCGACGACGCAGAGCTGCGCGGCGAAGCACAAGGCGATCGAACGTTAAGTATTCCCTGCAAATCCGACCCGGATTTGTGCATGCAGCTTGATGCATGGGATGCAGACACCAGCGTCCCGGCAATACTTGATGGCGAACATTCAGTCCTTTACCGTGAGCATTACGATAGTAAAACCGATGCCTGGGTCATGCGTCTTGCCTGACCTAAAGAGAACCCGCCCGAAGGCGGGTTATTTATTACTGCAGCTGAGCCAGCGTAAAGTAACCGTCAAATACGGCTCCCGTATCAATGTAGTGGAGATTGTCAAAATCATACCTTCTGTCGACGGGCGTATGTCCGAACCAGAAATGATCCGCGCCGCTGATGCCCTCCCCTTTGCCCACCATAAACCCCATCAACCGATCGCGGTTCCATAAGACGCGCTGGTCACTGACCGGTTTTTGCCAGCGGTATTCCGCGGCCGGATAATCAGCATGGGCAATCACATTAAGACCGTTCGCACAGGTTATCTCGATGATATGCGGTAAGTCGCGACAGGCGTCAAGCAAGGACAGCGCAAGCTGTTGCCGATCGCGTTCAAGATGCGAAAACCACATTCCGCCATTCATCATCCAGAGAGAAAAATCGTTATTATCCAGACCGTCGAGCGCCATTTGCTCATGGTTTCCCCGCACGGCACGAAACCATTTTTCATTAATTAACTGCAGGCATTTAACGCTATCAGGGCCACGATCGATCATATCCCCGACAGAAATAAGTAAATCCTCATACGGATTAAAATGACGGCGTTTAAGTTCATCCATAAGCCACTGGTAGCAACCGTGTATATCGCTGACAACCCAGACGTGACGCCACATTCCACCTTCAATTCGCTGATACATAGCACCTCCTTTAAACAGTATAGCTGCCGCAGAAAAGTCGACGGACAGGCGTGGTCATCACGAAATCAAACAAACGGTAAACCAAACAGAAATAAAGATCCTCGCGCTATTAATCCCCTTTTCCTGGCTCTTTAGAATAAGGGCAGAAAAAAAAGAGGGGTCTTCACGTGTCTAATACGCACCTGCATAACGATGTTTTCTATCCGCATCGCACAAATATTATTTCCGAGCTGGTGAACGGCAAACGCGTTCCGGGGCCGATCTGGCGCAAACGCGAATATCGCCTGAAGTTCCTGTTACGTTCGCTGGTGTTCTGGTCTTCTACACATCGCATGCTGGAAACCCTTTCGGGTCGCGACGATTTTGACAGGCTGCTGGCCTCTCAAATTACATTGCCGAGCAAGACCCACCGGCAGTACCTGATGCGCGGCCTGACGGCTAACGATCGCGCCGACGCTATCGTTAATCATTATTACTGGATTGACAGCCTGAAAGAGAGCTGTCTCGCCCAGGCCCTGACCAGCCCGCAGGAACAAGCCGTTGCGCAGTTCCATGCAAAAGACGGTGTAACCTATACGGTCAATGCTTCCTCTGCGGGGAAAGCCGAGCGCGAAGGCGAAAGCACGCTGTGGCTACGCGACAACGAGGACACGCTGCTGGCCAGCCTGACCTTTAGCGTCGCGCGCAGCAATGGTCAGCAAGTCATGGTGATTGGCGGGCTTCAGGGACCCCGCCGCTGCGTATCGCGAGACGTCATTAAACAGGCCACCCGCGCCTGTCATGGTCTTTTCCCCAAACGGGTGTTGATGGAAGTCCTCTTCCAGCTGGCTGCGCAGTCATCCGTCCGGGCGATTTTTGCCGTCAGCGATGAGGGTCACGTTTTCCGCGCGTTGCGGTATCGCCTGAGCAAAGGTCGCCATTTCCATGCCAGCTACGATGAATTTTGGGCATCGCTGGACGGTAAAAAGCTCTCGGCCTTCTGCTGGCAGCTGCCGCTACAGATGGAGCGTAAATCGCTTGAAGAGATCGCCAGTAAAAAACGTGCCGAATACCGCCGCCGCTTTGAGCTGCTTGATGAAATAGAGGTATCCGTTAAGTCCCACTTTTAGCCTGGCTGGCGTCTTCGCTCACCGCATAGTGGATGCAATCTATTTATAGGATGAATAATAAAGCAGTGTACTATTGCGCAGGGCGAGTGCGCTCAGTTAGCATTGCGCGAAATGATACCGGCGAATGCGTTGGGAAAAGCGCAATGTGGGCGCAAAAATGAGGGACTTCGGTAATGATCTATGACTGCTTCTTATATTACGACGAAGATATGCTTCTCGAAATCAGGCTGAACACGCTAGCGGACGTTGTCGATCGCTTCGTTATCGTTGAGTCAACGCATACCTTTACCGGTAAAAAGAGGCAGCTGCATTTTGACATTAATAAATACAGTCAGTTTAAAGATAAAATTATCTACGTTGTGCATGATAAAGAACCGATTACGAAAGCCGCTGAAGAATCACATCCGGCCCGAGAGGTGATCCCGGGTTTGCCAGAGGGAATGGTAGTGGATGCGTGGGCAAATGAAGCCGCGCAGAGGAATGCCATCATGCAGGGTTTGTCCCATGCCAACGATGATGATTTGATTTTAGTTTCCGATGTGGACGAGATATTTTCACCTCAGGTAGTAGCATCGATAAACCCCAAAAAGCTCTGCACAACTATTTATCAGAATTTTTATAATTATCAGTTTAACCTGCAGGTTTTTAATACAGATAACACGCCAAGAAAATGTAAATTACCGAGAGCCACCCAGTATAAAAATCTCGTTAACTTCTTTGGCGGTGAACCTGAATCATTCAGGAATCTTAAACGCACCCGAAGTGTGAAAAACTGGTCGTGGCTAAAGTGGAACTGGTTCAAGATTAACAACCGCATCATTGAAAATGGTGGCTGGCATTTCTCATGGGTGATGACACCCGAGCGCATCTCAGAAAAAATGTCGACCATTTCCCATACTGAATACGATCTCCCTGAGTTTAACAACCCGGAACACATCATGAAGGTCATTAAAAACGCGGAAGATATCTGGGGGCGGGACAGGACGTTAATCAAGCAAGAGCTAACGGTTGATAACTTCCCTGAGTACATTGTCCAACACAAAGACAAATTCAGCGCGTTCATTATTTAACTTACGGGTTGCCCTTTCGCACGTCAGAAGGCGTTTGCTCAGCGGTCGCTCGGCCACAAAATTTTAACAAAGATCCCAAAAAACCCTGGACGTACGCGGTCCTGAGTATGTTATGGTTTAGACAGGATATGGAAAGTTCGAGAAAGTTTCGGGTGATGTAGAGTCAGTACCGAACAATGCTTTGAAAAACATACAGATAAAAAGAGACCGAATACGATTCCTGTATTCGGTCCAGGGAAATGGCTCTTGGGAGAGAGCCGTGCGCTAAAAGTTGGCATTAATGCAGGCTAAGTCGCCTTGCCTTTTAAGAATAGATGACGACGCCAGGTTTTCCAGTCCACAGCTAAAGCGGTCGGAAAAAAAGCGCCAGAGCATCATTAAATGTGAAAAACCGCAGTGCTTTCGCAAGCATCTGCGGTTTTTTATTGGAATCCCGAACGTTAGCAGAGCTTGTCGGCGCGCTCGATAAACGGTGCCAGACTCATCTTTTGTCCCGGATGCGACGGGTCATCGATCTGAATAATGCTAATCGGCTGTCCGCTGCTTTTACCGCTGGCTACCTGCTGCTCTGCGATATCATTCAGCGGATATTGCACCAGCGTGCTCGGGTTGATCGCATACAGCGCATGGCCCGGACGGCAGGTCAGCATCACCTCTTCGCGATTGAAAGCCCATTTGTCCTTACCCACTTCAAAACGGCTGACGGTGATAACCTGCGGTGCGGCAAGCGCGCTCCCCGTACAGGCCAGCAAGATGAGAGAAAGTACTGTCTTTTTCATATGATATTTAACCTTATCAGAAGGGTTCCCAGGTGGCGAACAGACTGACCGTTGCCAGCACCAGCGCTCCCAGCACCACTTCTGCCTGCGTCATCCTGATAAAAATCTGTTGTGCTCGCCCGCTCTCCGGACGAAACCGTGGCACCAGAAAATACCGATTTGCCAGCGCAATTACCACCATCAACGCCACCAGCGCACATTTGAACAACAAAAACTGTACGTAACCAGCCTGCCAGGGAATATGGACACCCAGTATCATGAGCGCATTGATCGCTCCGCTGAGCAGCACGCCCGCGACGGCGTAATGGCCCACGCGCGAAAAGCGCATCATGGTATAAATGGCGGCATTCTGCCAGCGTCCTTTAGCCAGGCGCATGCAGAACAGCAGAGGCAGTAATCCGCCAAGCCAGGTTGCGGCGCAGATCAGGTGAAAAGCATAATTAAGACGCTGCAACGCCCCCATCGGACCGTCGTTCATTGCCGCGTGCCCTACCCCAGCCAGCAGGATAAGCTGGCCCATCGTAAGCAGCAGCAGCCGCGAACCTTTCAGCGGTGCGAGCCATGCTGCGCCGACCGTGATCGCAGCGAGTATGATTTGCCACAGCCAGACGCCGCCAAACTGCGTCCTCATTACGCCGTACCAGACCTGCGGGGCAAACACATCTCCCCAGCCGTTACCCATCAGTCCGCCCTGAAGCATAAACATCAGGAGCGCTGCCGCCAGGCTCATTAAGGCCGCCACTTTCTGCTGCAGCTGAAATCGCCGGGACATCAGGCGGTGGAGAGAGGAAGGCGCAAACCAGACGCTGTAAAGCGCGTTGCCAAAAACAAGCATCAGCGCCCCGAAATGGATAAAGCGCAACCCGATATAACACAGCGCCAGCATGCTATTTCACGCTAAAGTGATAGCTGCCTTTGGTTTTATGGCCGTCTACGGAGACGACATGCCAGTCTACCTGGTACGTCCCTGACGTCAGCGTTTGTTCCAGCGGAACGGTGAGTTGCGCCTTGTTCTTTTCGTCGCGCGTGGCGGTTCCCGTTTTGATGACCTGCTTTTGCGCATCCGTTACCACCACACCGCTAAACCCCGGTTCGATGCCTTCTGAAAAATTCAGCGTAAGTGCCTGCGGAGCGCTCACCACGCTGTCCGCTGCCGGTCTCTGCTGTTTAAGATGTGCATGTGCCAGCGCGGAGGGCGCCATCATTGTCGAGGCCACAAAAACCAGTGCGCATACCGCGCGGGAGGCGGAGAAACCCATCGCAATCATTCCTTTTTGTTATGTCTGTATGCTAAAGAATAACGCTGTATAATAAACGAGTCGAGGATCATCCTGCCTCCGCTTGTCATCGTCGTGCAATCGCGGTAACGTTGCCGCCGCAGAAAAAGGAGAAGGTAATGAAGATCAATCTGGCCGCCCTTCCGCAGGACGAGATGGATAAAGTGAATGTCGATCTCGCTGCCGCTGGCGTCGCGTTCAAAGAGCGTTACAACATGCCTGTCGTGGCTGAAGTCGTTGAACGGGAACAACCCGCCCATCTGCGCGACTGGTTTCGCGAAAGATTAATCGCCCACCGTCTCGCCTCGGTTAACCTCTCCCGTTTACCGTACGAACCTAAAGTTAAATAAGCTTAACGAGTCGTTACACTTCCTTACGCGGAATCTGGCAGGATAAGAAAACCCTGATAAATTTAGGTGTATTCTTAAATCCCTGCGACTCAGTGTATAAGGAAGTCACGATGTCACATTGGAACATAGCGGCAGCCCAGTATGGCGGGCTGCATCAGAGTGTGAATGACCATGTTACGCACCACCTGCGCTTCATCGCCGAAGCCGCACGACAGGGGTGCGATCTGCTGGTCTTCCCTGAACTCTCCTTAACGGGCTCTGGCGCGCCGACGCTACCTCCCCCACCCGATGACGCGCAGCTGGAGCCGCTGCTTAACGCGGCACATTTTTACCAGATTACCGTTATTGCAGGACTCCCCCTGGAACAGGATGGGCAGAGACAGAAAGGTCTTGTGCTGTTTTCGCCTGCTTGCCATCGCATTTTGCGCTATCCGCAAGGGCGCGGAGCCAGCCTGGTGCCGGGGGACAAGCACCTTAGCATCATTGATGCACATCCCGATTCTCCCAATCTCGATCCCAGAGCAACGCTTGTTACCAGCTGCCAGTCGGTGGGGGAAAATCGCTGGCGGCAGTCCATCAGTAACCTGCAGCGCTTCGCGCATAAATATGCTATTGCGGTGCTGATGGCGAACGCCTGCGGCGGCAGCGCGCTGTGGGATGATAAAGGCCAACTGATCGTCCGCGCGGATAAGGGCGAGCTTCTGGTGACCGGCACGCTCGGCGGAGAGGGTTGGCAAGGCGATATCATTCCTTTAGGCTAGGCGTTTTAAGCTCAGGAGTTTTCAATGCTGCGCGTCATCGATACCGAAACTTGCGATCTTCAGGGCGGAATAGTGGAAGTGGCCTCTGTCGACGTGGTTGATGGTAAAATCGTCAACCCAATGAGCCATCTGGTGCGTCCCGATCGCCCCATCAGCCCCCAGGCGATGGCTATCCATCGCATTACAGAATCGATGGTGGCGGATAAGCCCTGGATTGAAGAGATCATTCCGCACTACTACGGTAGCCCGTGGTACGTCGCGCATAACGCCAGCTTTGACCGCCGGGTGCTACCTGAAATGCCGGGCGAATGGATTTGCACAATGAAGCTGGCGCGTCGTCTCTGGCCGGGCATTAAATACAGCAATATGGCGCTGTACAAGTCCCGCAAGCTCAGCGTTCGTACCCCTGAGGGGCTTCACCATCACCGCGCCCTGTATGACTGCTATATCACCGCCGCGTTGCTGATTGATATTATGAATATCTCAGGCTGGACACCGGATGATATGGCGACGATCACCGGACGCCCCGCGTTACTGACCACATTTACCTTTGGTAAATATCGCGGGAAGCCGGTGTCCGAGGTAGCGGACAAAGACCCGGGCTATTTGCGCTGGCTGTATAACAACCTCGACAGAATGAGTCCGGAACTGCGCTTAACGCTGAAACATTATCTGGGCGACGCTTAACCCTCCGCACGGCCTGGCAGCGTGTCCTGCGCCAGGCCAATCAGGAAGGCATATTCCAGGGCAACCCCTTCGTAGGATTTAAATCGTCCCGATTTCCCGCCGTGTCCGGAGTCCATATCGGTACACAGCAGCAGCAGATTGTCATCGGTTTTCAGCTCCCGCAGCTTTGCCACCCATTTTGCCGGCTCCCAGTACTGTACCTGAGAATCATGCAAACCGGTGGTGACCAGCATGTGCGGGTAGGCTTTCGCCTCCACGTTGTCGTACGGGCTGTACTCTTTCATATAGCGGTAGTACATCTCATCCTGCGGATTTCCCCACTCCTCAAACTCCCCGGTGGTAAGAGGGATAGATTCATCGAGCATGGTCGTGACCACATCGACAAACGGTACCTGCGCGACAATCCCCTTAAAGCGGTCGGGACGCTGGTTGATAACCGCCCCCATCAGCATGCCGCCCGCGCTGCCTCCCATGCCAAAGCAGAGTTGCGGATCGCCATAGCCCTGCTCAATTAGCGCATCGCAGACGTCGAGATAATCATTGAAGGTGTTTTTCTTTTTCAGGAATTTCCCGTCTTCATACCAGTGTTGGCCCAGCTCACCGCCGCCGCGAATATGGGCTATGGCGAAAACAAAACCGCGATCGAGCAGGCTTAATCGGCTGCTGCTGAAATCGGCGTCCATGCTTGAGCCATACGACCCGTAGCCGTAAACCAGGATTGGGTTTTTGCCTTTCTGGAAATGGGCTTGGTGATAGACGAGCGAGACGGGGACCTCAACGCCATCCCGGGCGGTGACCCAGAGGTGCTCGCTGCGGTAGTTTTCAGACTCAAAACCTTTTACCTCGGTCTGTTTAATCACCTGGCGCTGCCCGGTATCCATGTCCAGCTCAAACAGGGTGTCCGGTGTGGTCATGGATGAGTAGCCGTAGCGCAACCGCGATGATTCGGGTTCGGGATTGAATCCAATCCACGTCACATAGGCCGGGTCGTCGAACGCAATCCCCACCACTTCCCGCGTTTTGCGGTTGATTTGCCGGATACTGGTCAGCCCGCGCTGGCGCTCTTCCACCACCAGCCAGTCGGTAAACAGGGTGAACCCTTCCAGCATCACCTGATCCCGCGCGGGGATAAGCACCTCCCACTTGCGCTCATCGCGCACTTTGGTTTTATAGAGACCAAAGTTTTTGCCCTCACGATTGGAGCGCAAATAAAAGCTGTGCTGGAAGTGATCCAGGCTGTACTCGTGATCCTTGCGGCGCGGCAGGAAACAGAGCGGCTGGGCGTCAGGCAGTTCGGCATCCAGCAGCAGAACTTCCGACGTCGTCGCGCTGGCAAGAAAGATAATCACATAGTGGCGCGAGGAGGTTTTATGCAGGCTGACATAGAACGTTTCGTCTTTCTCTTCATAGACGAGCTCGTCGTCTGCGGAGTCCGTTCCCACGGTGTGCCGCCATACCTGGTAAGGCAGTAGCGTCGAGGCGTGCTTTTTGACGTAGTAAACCGTCTCGGAATCATTCGCCCAGACAAAATCCGGGGACACATTTTCCAGCATTTCCGGATACCAGTTGCCGCTCTCCAGATTGCGAAACCGCAGGCCGTACTGACGGCGGGAGAGATAATCCTCCGCCAGCGCCATCACCGCATTGTCAGGCGAAATGGACATGCCGCCCAGGGTATAAAACTCGCTGTGGGCAGCGCGCTGGTTGGCATCCAGCAGAATATCCCACTCGTCCCATTCGGCGCTTAATACCGACTGACGCTGATAAATGGGATACTCATTGCCGGGCTCGTAAATATGGCGATAGCGATAGCCGTTTTTGGTCCAGGGCGCGGAGATATCGCGCTGAGGAATACGCTGCACCATTTCATTCAGCAGCTGGTCCTGAAGCGTCTGCTGGCTGGACATGACCTTGCGGCCATAGTCGTTTTCCTCGTGCAGGTAGTCGAGCACCTCTGGCCGGGAGCGCGAATCGTCCCGTAGCCAGTAATAGTTGTCTATACGCGTATCGCCATGCGTGGTGATCGCATAAGGTATACGTCGGGCTTTCGGTGGCATGTCATCATTCTTTTTCGTTTTACACCCTATAAGGTTGGCAAAACCCACGCATGATGCAAGCGAAACAGGGTCGCAACGGCGAGAACTATCCCTGTAACGCCTGTTTTTGTTCCCGGATATCCCGCTCAATGCCTTCGCGCACGTCTTGTGGGATCTTTAACGCATCTCCCAGGGCATTAAGGTAGCTCCGCTCCATAAAGTGATCGATATCGATGGCGGCACAGCTGAGGAAATAGAGTTCAAGCGCCTCTTCCTCATTTTTCACGCTTTGTGCCAGACGCTGCGGCTCCAGAGGCTGTTCGATGGCCTGCGCCACCAGCGTTCTGCCCTTCTCTTCAACGCCGGCTTCACGCAGCTGCTGCTCGATCGCCAGTCGTTCCTTATCGTCGATATGTCCGTCACTTTTCGCGGCAAAGACCAGCGCCAGGATCAGCCGTTCGGTACGCAGATCCAGCGGCGAGGTGTGCTCGCCGTAGTGTGGTTCATCACTGTGCGCGGTCCTAACCCTGTCCTTGTATTTGTTCCACAGGACGGTACCCGCAATGGCGCCCCCACCGGCCAGCAGTGCGCCTGTCCCGTACTTTGCCAGCAGCTTGCGCGAGGATTTATTCGCGACCAGCAGGCCTGCCAGTCCGCCTAGCGCCCCGGGTACCAGCAGTTTGCTCAGGTCCCGCTCGCCAGACGATGTTTTCTGCCCTAACAGGGATTGCAATTGATTTAGCCAGCCAGACATGATTTCCCTCACTTAACGGTGAACATGATCCACAGCGTAAGCGAGCAGGCGTCAGGAAATGTCTGGACGGGCTAAAGAAGCGCAAATTTCTTCTCCCCTCACCTGGCCGTGTACAAGACAGACGCAAACGTTTTCGTTTATACTGCCCGCAACTTTTTCAGGGGGATTGTTATGATTCGTTTAGGAACTGCGCTGCGACCTGCGGCGACGCGAGTGATGCTGTTGGGATCGGGCGAGCTGGGGAAAGAAGTCGCCATTGAGTGCCAGCGTTTAGGCGTGGAAGTGATTGCCGTGGACCGTTACGCCGACGCGCCAGCCATGCACGTCGCCCATCGTTCTTATGTGATTAACATGCTGGATGGCGATGCCCTTCGCGAGCTGATTACGCGCGAGAAACCTGATTTTGTCGTGCCGGAAATTGAAGCCATTGCCACCGATACGCTGATCGCGCTTGAGCAGGAAGGCCAGCGCGTGGTGCCCTGCGCGAAAGCCGCAAAGCTGACCATGAACCGCGAAGGCATTCGTCGCCTGGCGGCCGAAGAGCTGGGATTGCCCACGTCGAGCTATCGTTTTGCAGGCGATAAGGCGGCATTCCTGCAGGCCGTTGAGGAGATGGGTTACCCGTGCATCGTTAAGCCGGTGATGAGCTCCTCCGGTAAAGGACAGAGCTTTATTCGCGACAGCAGCACGCTGGAAAAGGCGTGGGAGTACGCCCAACAGGGGGGCCGCGCAGGCGCCGGTCGCGTCATCGTCGAAGGCGTCGTGAAGTTTGATTTTGAGATCACCCTGCTGACCGTCAGCGCCGTTGACGGCGTCCATTTCTGCGACCCGATTGGCCACCGCCAGGAAGATGGCGATTATCGCGAATCCTGGCAGCCGCAGCAGATGAGCGCCCTGGCGCTGGAGCGTGCGCAGGCGATCGCCCGTAAAACCGTCCTGGCGCTGGGCGGCTATGGCCTGTTTGGCGTGGAGCTGTTTGTGTGCGGCGACGAGGTGATTTTCAGCGAAGTTTCCCCTCGCCCGCATGACACCGGCATGGTGACGCTGATTTCGCAGGATCTCTCCGAGTTCGCCCTGCACGTGCGTGCCTTCCTCGGCCTGCCCGTCGGCGGTATCCGTCAGTACGGCCCGGCTGCCTCGGCGGTGATCCTGCCGCAGCTAACCAGCCAGAACGTCACGTTTGAGAATGTCGACGGGGCGGTGGGTGCCGGGTTGCAGGTACGATTGTTCGGCAAGCCGGAGATTGACGGAACCCGGCGTCTTGGCGTGGCGTTAGCCACCGGGGATAACGTTGACGACGCCGTGGCGAGAGCCAAAGCGGCCGCAGCAAGCGTTAAGGTAACGGGATAAAAAAACGGGCCGAAAGGCCCGTTTTTCATGCGGCGAATGACTTACTGCTTCGCGCCTTCCACCGCTTCACGAGCCAGTTTTGTGATGCGATCCCAGTCACCCGCTTCCAGCGCATCCGCCGGAACCAGCCATGAGCCACCGATGCACAGGACGCTTTTCAGTGCCAGGTAGTCACGGTAGTTGGCAGGAGAGATGCCGCCCGTCGGGCAGAAGCGTACCTGAGAGAATGGACCCGCAATCGCCTGCAGCGCTTTGGTGCCGCCGTTCGCTTCAGCCGGGAAGAATTTGAACTCTTTCAGACCGTAGTCCATGCCCAGCATCAGTTCGGAGACGGTGCTGATACCCGGGATCAGTGGAATAGTGCCTTCGGTCGCGGCTTTCAGCAGCGACTCGGTCAGACCCGGGCTGATGGCAAACTGTGCGCCCGCTTCGGTCACTTCAGCCAGCTGTTTTGCGTTCGTCACGGTACCCGCACCGATGATGGCGTCCGGCACTTCTTTGGCAATCGCGCGAATGGCATCCATTGCGCAGGCGGTGCGCAGGGTCACTTCCAGAACGCGAACGCCACCCGCAACCAGCGCTTTCGCCATCGGTACAGCGTGCTCCAGCTTGTTTACCACGATAACCGGCACGACAGGGCCAGTGGTCAGGATTGATTCTGCACTTGTTTTCCAGTTTTTCATCAGAGTTTTCTCTCGCCAGATCGTTAAAATCAAGTCGTCTTAAAACGTAATACAGGTAGCGCCCTGCTCCGCACCGGAGAGTTTCTCACGCAGCGCGCTGAACATTTCGCGTCCGGTCCCCACGCGCGATGCGCTCAGGTCAGGAATATGGGGCTGACGTGCCGCCAGCTCGGCGTCATCGACCAGCAGGGTTAACTCACCTGTCTGACCGTTCACGCGGATCGTGTCACCGTCACGCACTTTCGCCAGTAAACCGCCGTCGTAAGCTTCAGGCGTCACGTGGATGGCTGAAGGCACTTTACCGGATGCCCCAGAGAGGCGTCCATCGGTTACTAACGCAATTTTGAAACGGCGGTCCAATAATACACCAAGTGGTGGCATAAGTTTATGTAATTCTGGCATCCCGTTAGCTTTAGGCCCCTGGTGACGCACCACCACCACGCAGTCTTTATCAAGCAGGCCGGCGTCAAAGGCAGGTAATACGTCGTGCTGGCTTTCAAATACCACCGCCGGCGCTTCGATAATCTGGTTCTCTTCCGGTACTGCAGAGGTTTTCATCACCGCGCGACCGAGGTTGCCGCTCAGCACTTTGGTGCCACCGTGAGGAGAGAAAGGTTTGTCGATAGTGGCAATCACCTGCGCATCAAGAGACGCGCTCGCCCCATCACGCCAGTCCAGCTCGCCGTTGTTCAGCCACGGCTCCTGGGTGTAGCGCTGCAGGCCAAAGCCAGCCACGGTATTCACGTCTTCATGCAGCAGACCGCCCTTCAGCAGCTCGCGCATCAGCAGCGGTACGCCGCCCGCGGCCTGGAAGTGGTTAATATCCGCCGGACCGTTCGGGTAGAGGCGTGCCATCAGCGGCACCACGGAAGAGATCTCGGAGAAGTCATCCCAGTTAATCAGAATGCCCGCCGCACGCGCCATAGCCACCAGGTGCATGGTGTGGTTGGTTGACCCCCCGGTTGCCAGCAGCGCGACAATCCCGTTGACGATGACTTTTTCATCGACCATTTTACCCATCGGCATCCATTCGTTGCCGTTTCCGGTCAGACGTGTAACCTGACGGGCCGCGGCCTCGGTCAGCGCCTTGCGCAGCGGCGCATCCGGCTGGATAAAGGACGAGCCCGGAAGCTGCATCCCCATAAACTCCACCACCATCTGGTTAGTGTTAGCCGTACCGTAGAACGTACAGGTCCCCGGCGCATGATAGGACGCGGCTTCCGCCTCCAGCAGCGCCTGACGGTCTGCTTTCCCTTCCGCGTACAGCTGGCGGATACGCACTTTTTCTTTGTTCGGCAGGCCGCTTGCCATTGGACCGGACGGCACGAAGATAGCAGGCAGATGCCCAAACGACAGCGCCGCCATCACCAGACCCGGGACAATCTTGTCGCACACGCCGAGATAAAGCGCGCCATCAAACATGTTGTGTGACAGGCCAACCGCTGCGGACATGGCAATCACTTCGCGGCTCAGCAGGGAGAGCTCCATACCGTCCTGACCCTGCGTTACGCCGTCGCACATGGCGGGTACCCCACCCGCGACCTGCCCCACCGCATTCACGCTGTGCAGCGCTTTACGGATGATGTCCGGGTAAACCTCATAGGGCTGGTGAGCGGAGAGCATATCGTTATAGGCAGTAATGATGGCGATATTGTTACGCAACATGCTTTTCAGCGATGCTTTATCGTCAGGCTGGCAGGCGGCGAAGCCGTGCGCCAGATTCCCGCAGGCCAGCTGAGATCGGTGAACGGTGTTGCTCTTTGCCTGTTCAATCCTGGCGAGGTAGGCCGAACGGGTCTCTTTCGAGCGCTCAATAATGCGTTGTGTTACGCGTAACAATATCGGATTCATAAAAGCTCCTCTCATTTATCTGTCCGGGCTCGGGAGTTTACAAAGTCGCTGGCAGTTGTTAACAACGCTGAAACGCTTGCTGTCCGGAGCTCAGGGGCAAAATCACTTCCGGCAGTGTAATAAAAAAAGCTCCGCGGGTGAATCCACGCGGAGCTTAAAAGTTGAAAATTGTGCCACTAGCTGTGTTAGATCATGTTACCGGTAAAATAACACTTTCGAGCTAGCGGATTATCTTACTCAAACTCGTTCCAGGAGCGGCCATCGCGGGTGATCATCGCCACCGACGCGACAGGTCCCCAGGTGCCCGCCTGATACGGTTTTGGCGCATCCTGATCGGCAGCCCAGGCTTCGGTGATGGAGTCGACCCATTTCCATGCTTCTTCCACTTCATCGCGGCGCACGAACAGCGCCTGAATACCGCGCATGGTTTCCAGCAGCAGACGCTCGTAAGCATCGGCCAGGTGCGTCTGGTTGAAGGTTTCGGAATAGCTCAGATCCAGCTTGGTGGTCTGCAGGTTGTGTTTATGATCCAGGCCCGGCACTTTGTTCAGGATCTGGATATCCACGCCCTCGTCCGGCTGCAGACGAATGGTCAGCTTGTTCTGCGGCAGTTCCTGCCAGGACTCTTTGAACAGGTTCAGTTCCGGGTTCTTAAAGTAGACAACCACTTCGGAACATTTGGCCGGCAGACGCTTACCGGTGCGCAGGTAGAACGGAACACCCGCCCAACGCCAGTCGTCGATATCCACGCGGATCGCCACGAACGTCTCGGTGTTGCTGGACTTGTTCGCGCCCTCTTCTTCCAGGTAGCCTGGCACTTTTTTGCCTTGCGCAAACCCGGCGGTGTACTGGCCGCGAACGGTCTTCTCGCGCACGTTGGAGCGGTCGATACGGCGCAGCGACTTCAGCACTTTCACTTTGGCGTCGCGGATGCTGTCAGCCGTCAGGTCAGACGGAGGAGACATGGCAATCATGCACAGAATCTGCAGCAGGTGGTTCTGGATCATGTCGCGCATCTGACCGGCCTGGTCAAAGTAACCCCAGCGACCTTCAATCCCCACCTCTTCCGCCACGGTGATTTCCACGTGATCGATAGTGCGGTTGTCCCAGTTATTCACAAACAGGGAGTTAGCGAAACGAAGCGCCAGCAGGTTCAGAACCGTCTCTTTACCGAGGTAGTGGTCGATACGGTAGACCTGGCATTCTTCAAAGAACTCGCCCACCTGGTCGTTGATTTCGCGCGAGGTTGCCAGCGACGTACCCAGCGGCTTCTCCATCACGACGCGCGCCGGTTTGGCGTTCAGTTTGGCTTCGCCCAGACCTTTGCAAATGGCGCCGAAGGTGCTTGGCGGCATGGCGAAATAGTTAATGGTGACACGGTTTTTCTGATCCAGCATCGCGCCCAGGCGGGCGAATGCGCTGACGTCATTCACGTCCAGGTTGCAGAAATCGAGGCGTCCACTCAGGGTATCCCACAAACTTTCATCAATTTTTTCTTTCATGAAAGTTTCGAGCGCCTCGCGGACGACTTTGGTATAAGCGTCCTTGTCCCAGTCGGCGCGCCCTACACCCAGGATACGGGTATCCGGATGAATTTGGCCCGCTTTCTCCAGTTGATACAGGGAAGGCAGCAATTTTCGGCGTGCAAGATCGCCTTTCGCGCCGAAAATGACCAGGTCACATGCCTGGGCTGTTTGCGTTACCGCCATGTCATTCTCCTCAGTTGGATCACCTGGTGCTTCTGCCAGGTATCGTTGTAATTTTATTACAATGCACTGTACTGCTTTTACGTCATTCCCGAAACCATTAGCGCTTATCGTCGCGTGCGATACCGCGATTTTTCACCCTTCGGATGATTTCGACGGCTTAATGACGCAACAACCGTCGTTTCTTTGCGCAACAGGGTCATAGCAAAACCCGACATCGATCAAGTAATGAAAAAAAACAACAACATTATCTTGTCGATTGTTACCCTTAATGGAAGCCACAAGGGTAATATCGGCTAAATCGAATCTCGATTTCATCAATTTATGAAATCGTTTACACCCATGAGCGTCCTGTTAACATGAACATGCTGGAAAAAATCCAGTTTCAACTGGAACACCTTAGCAAATCCGAGCGAAAAGTGGCCGAGGTCATTATGGCCTCCCCCGCTCAGGCGATTCATTCAAGCATCGCCGCTCTGGCACAGGAAGCGGGTGTTAGCGAACCCACGGTCAATCGTTTTTGCCGCAGTCTGGAAACGCGCGGCTTTCCTGATTTTAAACTGCATCTGGCACAAAGTCTGGCTAACGGCACCCCTTATGTTAATCGTAATGTGGATGAAGACGACAGCGTTGATGCCTATACCACGAAAATTTTTGAGTCGGCCATGGCTTCACTTGACCACGTCCGTCACTCTCTGGAGATGAGCTCTGTAAATCGCGCGGTGGATTTACTCACCCAGGCCAAGCGAATTGCGTTCTTTGGGCTCGGGTCGTCGGCGGCCGTAGCGCATGACGCCATGAACAAATTTTTCCGCTTTAACGTTCCAGTTATTTATTCCGATGACATTGTGCTGCAACGCATGAGCTGTATGAATTGCAGTGAAGATGACGTCGTGGTACTGATTTCGCATACCGGCCGCACCAAAAGTCAGGTTGAGCTGGCGCAGCTTGCCCGTGAAAACGATGCCATGGTGATTGCCCTCACTACAGCCGGCACGCCGCTGGCGCGAGAGGCAACGCTGGCAATCACCCTCGACGTGCCGGAAGACACAGACATTTATATGCCGATGGTCTCCCGACTGGCCCAGCTCACCGTGATTGACGTGCTGGCGACCGGTTTTACCCTCCGTCGCGGGGCAAAATTCCGGGATAACTTGAAGCGGGTCAAGGAAGCGCTGAAGGAATCGCGTTTTGATAAAGAATTGCTTATAAAGAGCGATGTTCCCTGATAGTTGATAACGAATACGTCACGAATAATGACGATGTAACGATTTACGGCATTCGGTCCCCTCGCCGCTGCCTTGCAGCAGATGAAGGCCGATTCAATGTTCACGCAACACCAAAGTTGTTTCAGTCAACGGAGTATTACATGTCCAGAAGGCTTCGCAGAACCAAGATCGTAACCACCTTAGGCCCGGCCACCGATCGCGATAATAATCTCGAAAAAATTATCGCCGCCGGTGCCAACGTGGTGCGTATGAACTTCTCTCACGGTACGCCAGAAGACCATAAATTACGTGCCGATAAAGTGCGTGAAATTGCAGCAAAACTGGGCCGCCACGTTGCTATCCTCGGCGATTTGCAGGGTCCAAAAATCCGTGTATCGACCTTTAAAGAGGGTAAAGTTTTCCTCAATATCGGCGACAAATTCCTGCTTGATGCCAACCTGGGCAAAGGCGAAGGCGATAAAGAGAAAGTTGGTATCGACTATAAAGGTCTGCCGGCTGACGTGGTGCCTGGCGATATCCTGCTGCTCGACGACGGTCGCGTACAGCTGAAGGTGCTGGAAGTTCAGGGCATGAAAGTGTTCACCGAAGTCACCGTTGGCGGCCCGCTCTCCAACAATAAAGGCATCAACAAACTGGGTGGCGGCCTCTCAGCAGAAGCGCTTACCGATAAAGACAAAGCGGACATCGTAACTGCCGCGCTGATCGGCGTTGACTACCTGGCCGTCTCCTTCCCGCGCTGCGGCGAAGATCTTAACTATGCGCGTCGCCTGGCACGTGATGCAGGCTGCGATGCTAAAATCGTCGCTAAAGTTGAACGCGCGGAGGCCGTTTGCGATCAGGATGCCATGGACGATGTGATCCTCGCCTCTGACGTTGTCATGGTTGCGCGTGGTGACCTGGGCGTGGAAATCGGCGACCCTGAGCTGGTCGGTATCCAGAAAGCGCTGATTCGTCGCGCACGTCAGCTGAACCGCGCAGTGATCACCGCCACTCAGATGATGGAATCGATGATCACCAACCCAATGCCAACCCGTGCGGAAGTCATGGACGTGGCCAACGCCGTGCTGGACGGTACGGATGCGGTAATGCTCTCTGCGGAAACCGCTGCGGGCCAGTATCCGGCAGAAACCGTGGCCGCCATGGCGCGCGTCTGCCTGGGCGCTGAAAAGATCCCAAGCATCAACGTCTCTAAACATCGTCTGGACGTGCAGTTCGACAACGTGGAAGAAGCGATTGCGATGTCTGCGATGTACGCGGCAAACCACCTGAAGGGCGTTACCGCGATCATCACCATGACCGAATCTGGCCGCACCGCGCTGATGACCTCTCGTATCAGCTCTGGCCTGCCAATTTTCGCCATGTCCCGTCACGAACGTACCCTGAACCTGACGGCGCTGTACCGCGGCGTGACGCCGGTTCACTTCGACAGCACCAATGATGGCGTAGCTGCAGCGCACGATGCCGTAAACCTGCTGCGCGACAAAGGCTATCTGGTGTCCGGTGATATCGTTATCGTGACCCAGGGCGATGTGATGAGCACCATCGGCTCAACCAACACCACGCGCGTTATGACCGTCGAGTAATAACGTTTGTGTTAAAAAGCCCTCTCCGTCTGGAGAGGGCTTTTTTTATTTCCTCGGATAAAGCTCTTTGCGTTTGTAGGGCTCTGTTTCACCCGGTTTACGCGTTTTAAGCAGCTTCAAAATCCACGTGTACTGTTCGGCATGCGGCCCCACCAGGATCTCCACCTCTTCGTTCATTCGACGCGCGATGGTGTGGTCGTCCGCGGTGAGCAGATCGTCCATCGGCGGACGGACCTCAATACTCAGGCGATGCGTTTTGCCGTCATAGACCGGGAATAGCGGGATCACGCGGGCACGACAGACTTTCATCAGTCGACCAATCGCGGGAAGCGTCGCTTTATAGGTCGCAAAGAAATCGACAAACTCGCTGTGCTCTGGGCCGTGGTCCTGATCCGGGAGATAGTAGCCCCAGTACCCCTGACGTACCGACTGAATGAAGGGCTTAATGCCATCGTTACGCGCATGCAAACGTCCGCCAAAACGACGACGCACCGTGTTCCAGACAAAATCGTAGATTTTATTTCCCTGGTTATGGAACATCGCCGCCATTTTCTGGCCCTGAGACGCCATGAGCATCGCCGGAATATCAACGCCCCAGCCGTGGGGGACAAGGAAAATCACTTTCTCGTCATTGCGACGCATCTCCTCGATGATGTCCAGCCCTTTCCAGTCAACGCGATCGACGATTTTATCCGGCCCTTTCAGCGCCAGTTCCGCCATCATCGCCATTGCCTGCGGGGCAGTGGTATACATCTCATCAATGATTGCCTCACGTTCGGCGTCGCTTTTCTCAGGAAAACAGTAGTAGAGGTTGATCTGCGCGCGGCGGCGAGCGCTCTTGCCTAAACGCCCGGCCAGACGGCCAATTTTCCCCAGAACTGGGTCTCGGACGGAAGCCGGCAGCAACGCCATCCCCGCAAAGGCGTAAACACCAAGCCAGGCGCCCCAGTTGCGCGGATGGCGGAAGGATTTTTCAAACTCAGGAATGTATTCAATATTGTTTTTTTTGGTTTCCATGCTGGATCCAGGGTCTGATGACGCAAAATTTTATTCAGATAGTGTAGCGAGGCAGTCGTCCCCGCACAAAAGAAAAAGCCGGCGTCAGTGTGCGCCGGCTTTTTTAACAAAAACAGAGGGCTTAGTTCAAGCTCAGCTGCGGTATCACCTCTTTCACCTGCGCCAGATAATCAGTACGATCTTTACCTGTCAGGCCTTCGGTGCGCGGCAGTTTCGCCGTCAGCGGGTTCACTGCCTGTTGGTTGATCCACACTTCATAGTGCAGATGCGGGCCGGTGGAGCGTCCGGTATTGCCGGAAATCGCGATACGGTCACCACGCTTCACCTTCTGGCCCGGTTTGACCAGCAGCTTGCGCAGGTGCATGTAGCGGGTCGTATAAGTACGACCATGACGTACCGCGACATAATATCCGGCGGCACCGCTACGCTTGGCCACCACCACTTCGCCATCCCCTACCGCCAGTACCGGCGTACCCTGCGGCATGGCAAAATCAACGCCACGGTGCGGCGCGACGCGCCCGGTTACCGGGTTCAGACGACGCGGGTTAAAGTTAGAGGAGACGCGGAACTGTTTTGCCGTCGGGAAGCGCAGAAAGCCTTTTGCAAGGCCCGTACCGCTGCGATCGTAGAACTTACCGTCTTCGGCACGAATCGCGTAATAATCTTTACCCTCAGAGCGCAGTCGGACGCCCAGCAGCTGGCTTTGCTCGCGCTTGCCGTCCAGCATCTCGCGTGACATCAGGACGGAGAACTCATCGCCCTTCTTCAGCTTGCGGAAATCCATCTGCCACTGCATGGCTTTGATCACCGAGCTGATTTCAGCGCTGGTCAAACCTGCATCGCGCGCGCTGGAGACAAAGCTCGCGCCCACGGTGCCTTTCAGAACGCTGTTAACCCAGTCACCCTTCTGCATTTCGCTGGTCATCTTGAAACCGTTTGCAGTGCGATCGTAGGTGCGGGTTTCGCGGCGGGACATTTCCCAGGTCAGACGCTGGAGATCGCCATCCGCCGTTAATGTCCAGGAGAGCTGCTGTCCGATTTTCAGATTACGAAGATCTTTATCCGCAGCCGCCAGCTGGCTGATATTGCCCATGTCGATGCCGTACTGGTTCAGCACGCTGCTCAGCGTGTCACCGGTAGACACTACATATTCGTGGATACCCGCTTCGTTCTCGGTTTTATCGTCCAGTTCATCCTGCGGGATAGCTTCATCTTCCTGAGCCGCCTGGTCGATAGGCTCACTGGCTTCAGGCAGCAAAGAACGGATTTCGCTCTTTTCAAGCTCAATGGTTTTGATGATAGGGGCAGAACTCGGGTGGTACACATAGGGCCGCCAGACGGCGACCGCTAAGGTGAGTACTGTAAGCGACCCCAGCATAACGCGGTGGGGTCGAGGCAGATTGTTAAATGCCAGGGCGACAGAGCGGGCTATCTGTTGCACGTATTCACTTCCTCGTTATTCTCCTTTCAGGCAGCTCGCATACTGGTTCGCCAGTTGGCTGAGGAACTGCGAATAGCTCGCTTTGCTCAACTGGATATTCGTACCTAGCGGGTCAAGGGTTCCCATGCGCACGGATGTTCCCCTGGCCACGGCTTCTACGACCGCTGGCCTGAACTGTGGCTCAGCAAAAACGCATGTCGCTTTCTGCTCAACCAGCTGTGTTCTGATTTCATGTAAACGCTGCGCACCAGGCTGAATTTCAGGGTTGACGGTGAAGTGGCCCAGCGGGGTCAAACCGTAGTGTTTTTCGTAATAGCCGTAGGCGTCATGAAAAACGAAATACCCTTTTCCTTTCAACGGTGCGAGCTCATTACCCACCTGCTTATCGGTTGCGGCTAATTGTGCCTCAAAATCCTTCAGGTTGGCGTCTAGTTTGGCTCGACTTTGCGGCATAAGTTCCACTAATTTGTCATGGATTGCAACCGCTGAAAGCCGCGCTATCTCTGGGGATAACCAAAGATGCATGTTGTACTCGCCGTGATGGTGATCTCCATCACCTTTTTCACCGTCTGCAGCATGGTGGTCATGTTCGTCGCCGTCGTCATCCGCCCCTTTCATGAGCAACGGTTTCACGCCGGGGAGGTCGGCAATCGCGACCTGTTTTTCACCCGCCACCTGTTTTGCTGACTTCTGCATGAACGCTTCCATTTCAGGACCAATCCAGACGACTAAGTCCGCGTTTTGCAAGCGTTTTACATCTGACGGGCGCAGGGAATAGTCATGCTCAGATGCACCATCAGGGAGCAGAACCTGGGTCTCCGTTACGCCGTCTGCAATGGCGGACGCGATGAATCCAAGTGGCTTAAGCGAAGCGACAACCGCAGCGTTAACATCTTGTGCGGTTGTCCCCCAAAGGGCAGCAGATAATGCTGCGAAAAGAAGCGTATTTTTATGTAACATAATGCGACTAATCATCGTAGTGAATGCGTGGAATGTGATATTATAACATTCGTTGACTTCTTCAAGCTTAAAATGACATGACAACATTGGTTTCTCTTGAAAATATTTCGGTCTCATTTGGCCAGCGCCGCGTCCTCTCTGACGTGTCGCTGGATCTGAAGCCCGGCAAAATTCTGACGCTTCTCGGCCCCAATGGCGCAGGTAAATCCACCCTGGTACGCGTGGTGCTGGGTCTGGTCGCACCCGATGAAGGCGTGATTAAGCGCGAGGAAAAATTGCGTATTGGCTATGTACCGCAAAAACTTCATCTCGACGCCACGCTGCCGCTGACGGTCAGCCGTTTCCTGCGTCTGCGCCCCGGCACGCGTAAAGCCGATATTCTCCCGGCACTGAAACGCGTGCAGGCGGGCCATCTTGTCGATGCGCCCCTGCAAAAACTCTCCGGCGGTGAAACTCAGCGTGTTTTACTTGCCCGCGCGCTGCTGAGCAGCCCGCAGCTTCTGGTTCTGGATGAGCCGACTCAGGGTGTGGATGTTAATGGTCAGGTTGCGCTTTATGATTTGATCGACCAGCTACGTCGAGAGCTCGATTGCGCAGTGCTGATGGTGTCTCACGATCTCCATCTGGTGATGGCAAAAACCGACGAAGTGCTGTGCCTCAACCATCATATCTGCTGCTCAGGTACGCCTGAAGTCGTCTCCATGCATCCGGAATTCATCTCTATGTTTGGCCCTCGCGGCGCCGAGCAGCTTGGCATTTATCGCCATCATCATAATCATCGCCATGATTTGCAGGGACGAATCGTACTGCGTCGGGGAAATGGACACTCATGATTGAACTGTTACTGCCCGGCTGGCTGGCCGGGATTATGCTTGCCTGTGCCGCGGGCCCGCTCGGCTCGTTTGTGGTATGGCGCAGAATGTCTTACTTCGGTGATACCCTGGCCCACGCGTCCCTGCTGGGCGTGGCTTTTGGCCTGCTGCTGAACGTCAACCCGTTCTACGCGGTGATTGTGGTCACGCTGCTGCTGGCGGCCGGTCTGGTCTGGCTGGAAAAACGCCCTCACCTCGCCATCGATACCCTGCTTGGCATCATGGCGCACAGTGCCCTTTCTCTGGGCCTGGTGGTGGTCAGCCTGATGTCGAACATCCGCGTGGATCTGATGGCCTACCTCTTCGGTGACCTGCTGGCCGTGACGCCGGAGGATCTCATCGCTATAGCCATTGGCGTGCTGGTGGTGCTCGCTATTCTGCTCTGGCAGTGGCGGAATTTACTGGCCATGACCGTCAGCCCGGACCTGGCGTTTGTCGACGGCGTGAAGCTGCAGCGCGTTAAGCTGCTGCTGATGCTGGTGACGGCGTTAACCATTGGCGTAGCGATGAAGTTTGTCGGCGCGCTGATTATTACGTCGCTGCTGATCATCCCTGCCGCTACGGCGCGTCGTTTTGCCCGTACGCCTGAGCAGATGGCCGGTGTGGCCGTGATCGTCGGGATGATGGCGGTAACGGGTGGACTCACCTTCTCGGCGTTCTATGACACGCCTGCGGGGCCGTCCGTGGTGCTGAGTGCGGCGGTGCTGTTTATCTTCAGTATGATGAAGAAGACCGCACACTAGTGGGTATGTCCCCGGAGGCGCTTCGCTTACCGGGGCTACAAATTATCGCTGCTTACGGCATTGCCGGTGGCGTAATGCCGAAATGATTCCACGCCCGCACCGTTGCCATACGTCCACGCGGCGTGCGCTGCAGGAAACCCTGCTGAATCAGATACGGCTCCAGCACATCTTCAATCGTCTCACGCTCTTCCCCGATTGCCGCCGCCAGATTATCCAGCCCGACCGGGCCACCGAAGAACTTGTCCAGCACCGCCAGCAGCAGCTTGCGGTCCATGTAGTCAAAACCTTCGGCGTCGACGTTCAGCATGTCCAGCGCCTGGGCGGCAATCTCGGCGGAAATCGAACCGTTGTGCTTCACCTCAGCAAAGTCACGAACGCGGCGCAGCAGGCGGTTGGCGATACGCGGCGTACCGCGGGAACGCTTCGCCACTTCAAACGCGCCCTCATCGCTCATTTCCAGCCCCATATAGCGGGCGCTGCGGCCAACGATGTGCTGGAGATCGGCAACCTGATAAAATTCCAGACGCTGCACGATCCCGAAGCGGTCGCGCAGTGGGGAGGTCAACGACCCGGCTCGCGTCGTTGCGCCAATCAGGGTAAACGGCGGCAGATCGATTTTGATGGAGCGCGCGGCCGGACCTTCGCCGATCATGATATCCAGCTGGTAATCTTCCATCGCCGGATAGAGCACCTCTTCTACCACCGGTGAGAGACGGTGGATCTCATCGATAAACAGCACGTCATGCGGTTCGAGGTTGGTCAGCATCGCAGCGAGATCGCCCGCCTTCTCCAGCACCGGGCCGGAGGTGGTGCGCAGGTTAACGCCCATCTCATTGGCGACGATATTCGCCAGCGTGGTTTTGCCTAAACCGGGAGGGCCAAAAATCAGCAGGTGATCGAGCGCATCGCCGCGCAGCTTTGCCGCCTGGATGAAAATCTCCATCTGGGAACGAACCTGCGGCTGGCCAATGTACTCATCAAGCAGTTTTGGGCGAATCGCGCGATCCACCACATCCTCTGCCTGAATAGTGCCTGCCGAAACCAGGCGGTCTGCTTCAATCATCCTTTACCTCACAATGCAGCGCGCAGCGCTTCACGAATCAGGGTTTCACTGCTGGCGTCCGGTTTGGCAATTTTGCTCACCATACGGCTGGCCTCCTGAGGTTTATAGCCCAGCGCCACCAGCGCGGCAACCGCTTCCTGCTCGGCATCATCATCCGTCGCAGGCGCACCTGGAGAGGTCAGTACCAGATCGGCCGCCGGCGTGAAGAGATCGCCATGCAGGCCTTTAAAGCGGTCTTTCATCTCGACAATCAGACGCTCTGCCGTTTTCTTACCGATACCCGGAAGCTTAATCAGCGCCGCAGGATCTTCGCGCTCAACGGCATTCACAAACTGTGGTGCAGACATGCCGGATAAGATCGCCAGCGCCAGCTTCGGCCCGACGCCGTTGGTTTTAATCAGCTCGCGGAACAGCGTGCGTTCCTGCTTGTTATTGAAGCCGTACAGCAGTTGGGCATCTTCACGCACCACAAACTGGGTAAAGACAATCGCCTCTTTGCCCGCGTCCGGCAGCTCGTAGAAGCAGGTCATCGGCATATGGACTTCATAGCCCACGCCACCCACTTCCAGCAGCACTAACGGGGGTTGTTTTTCAATGATGATGCCTCTGAGTCTGCCTATCACGTGACGCTCCTGCGTTCTGAAGAAATTAACTGCCGACATAATAAAAAAAGGCTGGATAAACATCCAGCCTGATTTGTCATTATCGTAACCTGCCTCGCGCCAGATTGAGCCGTGACTCGCTCATTTGCATCGCGTTCTGGCTCACGTGACAGTGGGTAATCGCAATCGCCAGCGCATCCGCGGCGTCAGCCTGCGGGTTAGCAGGCAGCTTCAGCAGGGTACGCACCATGTGCTGCACCTGACTTTTCTCCGCGCTACCAATACCCACCACCGTCTGCTTAACCTGACGCGCCGCGTATTCAAATACCGGCAAATCCTGGTTCACGGCAGCGACAATGGCAACGCCACGCGCCTGGCCGAGCTTCAGCGCCGAATCGGCGTTTTTCGCCATGAAGACCTGCTCGATGGCGAAATAGTCCGGCTGAAACTGGGTGATGATCTCCGATACGCCCGCATAAATGAGCTTCAGGCGCGACGGCAGATCGTCAACTTTGGTGCGGATACAGCCGCTGCCCAGGTAGGTTAACTGGCGTCCCACCTGACGGATAACGCCATAACCGGTGACGCGTGAGCCTGGGTCAATCCCGAGAATAATCGACATCACGCGTCTCCTGTAACGGATTTATACGCTCTCATCAGAGAGTCGCTGCAACCTCATCAGAGATTTCACCGTTGTGGTACACTTCCTGCACGTCGTCACAGTCTTCGAGCATGTCGATCAGACGCAGCAGTTTTGGTGCGGTTTCCGCATCCATGTCCGCTTTGGTGGACGGGATCATGGAGACTTCAGCGTTGTCCGCTTTCAGGCCTGCCGCTTCCAGCGCGTCGCGCACGGCACCCATCTCTTCCCATGCGGTATAAACGTCGATAGCACCGTCGTCGAAGGTCACTACGTCTTCCGCACCGGCTTCCAGCGCCGCTTCCATGATCGCATCTTCGTCGCCTTTCTCGAAAGAGATGACGCCTTTTTTGCTGAACAGGTACGCAACGGAACCGTCAGTGCCCAGGTTGCCACCGGTTTTGGTGAACGCGTGGCGCACTTCCGCAACGGTACGGTTACGGTTGTCGGACAGGCACTCAACCATCACCGCCGTACCGCCAGGACCGTAACCTTCATAAATGATGGTTTCCATGTTCGCGTCTTCGTCACCGCCCACGCCACGTGCGATTGCACGGTTCAGGGTGTCACGCGTCATGTTGTTAGACAGCGCTTTATCTACCGCCGCGCGCAGACGCGGGTTAGACGCCGGGTCGCCGCCGCCCAGACGCGCTGCCGTCACCAGCTCGCGAATGATTTTGGTAAAGATCTTACCGCGCTTGGCATCCTGTGCCGCTTTGCGGTGTTTGGTGTTGGCCCACTTACTATGACCTGCCATAAAAATATCCTCAAAGAGCGCGCCTTTTCAGGCAGCGTTAATTACAAATTCTTCAATCGCCTGCCGGTTGCTCCACGACTTGGTCAGCGCGGCGGCATCCGCCGCATTCACCCAGCGGTAGGTCAGGTGTTCGGTAAACACGATCTCCCGTTCATGGGGGAGCGCGAGACAGAACCACGACTCCGTATTGCGCTCGGTACCCGGCGCGTAGCGATGACGTAAATGGCTAAAAATTTCGAACTCCACCGTGCGCTGACAGTCCTTCAGGGTCAGTTGCTCGCGGGCAACGTCAATGGCGACCTCTTCCTTTACTTCACGCGCGGCGGCCTGCGGCGCGGTCTCCCCCTCTTCCAGACTGCCGGTAACCGACTGCCAGAATTCAGGGTCATCGCGCCGCTGCAACATCAGCACCCGCTTCGTGTCTTCTGCATAAATGACCACCAGGACCGAAACGGGGAGCTTATATGTCATATCAGTTTTTCTCTTCCTTCTTCACCACCTCAATGCCCAGCTCAGCCAGTGCGGCCGGGTTGGCAAAGCTTGGCGCTTCGGTCATCAGACACGCTGCGGCAGTGGTTTTCGGGAAGGCGATAACATCACGGATGTTATCGGTGCCGGTCAGCAGCATGGTCAGACGGTCAAGACCAAAGGCCAGACCCGCGTGCGGAGGCGTACCGTATTTCAGCGCGTCCAGCAGGAAGCCGAATTTCTCGCGCTGCTCCTGCTCGTTGATGCCCAGGATGCCGAACACGGTCTGCTGCATTTCACCGCTGTGAATACGCACGGAACCGCCGCCCACTTCGTAGCCGTTAATGACCATATCGTAGGCGTTGGCGACGGCCTCTTCCGGTGCCGCTTTCAGCTCTGCCGCCGTCATCTCTTTTGGCGAGGTGAACGGGTGGTGCATCGCGGTCAGGCCGCCTTCACCGTCGTCTTCAAACATTGGGAAGTCGATAACCCACAGCGGCGCCCATTTGCTCTCGTCGGTCAGGTTCAGGTCTTTGCCGAGCTTCAGACGCAGCGCGCCCATCGCATCCGCAACAACTTTCTTGTTATCTGCGCCGAAGAAGATCATGTCGCCGTCCTGCGCGCCTGTGCGCTCAAGGATCGCTTCCACGATGTCAGCGTTCAGGAATTTCGCGACCGGGCTGGTGATACCTTCCAGACCTTTCGCACGCTCGGTCACTTTAATATAGGCCAGACCTTTAGCGCCGTAGATCTTGATGAAGTTGCCGTAATCGTCGATCTGCTTACGGCTCAGTGCTGCACCACCCGGTACGCGCAGGGCCGCCACGCGACCTTTCGGATCGTTAGCCGGGCCGGAGAAGACGGCAAACTCAACGGCTTTCACCAGGTCTGCAACGTCCACCAGCTCCATCGGGTTACGCAGGTCTGGTTTGTCAGAGCCATAACGACGCTCGGCTTCCGCGAAGGTCATGATCGGGAAATCGCCCAGCTCAACGCCTTTAACGTCGTTCCACAGGCTACGCACCAGGGCTTCCATCACTTCACGCACCTGCTCGGCGGTCATGAAGGAGGTTTCCACATCGATCTGGGTAAATTCAGGCTGGCGGTCAGCACGCAGGTCTTCGTCGCGGAAGCATTTCACGATCTGATAGTAGCGATCGAAGCCGGACATCATCAGCAGCTGTTTGAACAGCTGTGGAGACTGCGGCAGCGCGTAGAATTTGCCTTTATGAACGCGGGATGGGACCAGGTAATCGCGCGCACCTTCCGGCGTGGCTTTGGTCAGCATCGGGGTTTCGATATCGAGGAAACCGTGGTCATCCATAAAGCGACGCACCAGGCTGGTGATTTTCGCACGGGTTTTCAGGCGCTGAGCCATTTCCGGGCGACGCAGATCCAGGTAGCGGTATTTCAGACGCGCTTCTTCAGTGTTGACGTGGTTGGAGTCCAGCGGCAGCGCTTCAGCACGGTTAATGATCGTCAGATCGGACGCCAGCACTTCAATGGCACCCGTCGCCATGTCGGCGTTAACGTTTTTCTCGTCACGCGCACGCACGGTGCCGGTGACCTGAATGCAGAACTCATTACGCAGCTCAGAGGCCAGCTTCAACGCATCAGCGCGATCCGGATCGAAGAACACCTGAACGATACCTTCGCGGTCGCGCATATCAATGAAGATAAGGCTACCAAGATCACGACGACGATTGACCCAACCACACAGGGTTACCTGCTGTCCGACGTGGGACTGACGCAGCTGCCCGCAATATTCTGTACGCATGAGATATCCCTTAATTAGCCGCAGGCTAAATGTCGCCTGGTATGCAGGCTACTATGTCGCAGCTTTCTGTATGTCACAACTGGATGAAAAAAGGCGGCTATTATACTGGAAATTCCGCCGGACGATAAGAGCGAACCACGGCCTGGCGGTCGTTTGCTGCACTCTTATTGCGCATTCTCACAAAAATTAACAAAATTATCCGCCCAGGAACAGGCCATCACGTCGTATGGTGTCCGGAAGTGATTCATTTAACGGGAGTAACGATGTTAACACTTGATGCCAGTAAAACCGCGCTTGTCGTGATTGATTTACAGGAAGGCATTTTGCCCTTCGCCGGCGGCCCGCATACCGCGGAAGATGTAGTCAGCCGCGCCGCCCGCCTGGCGGAAAAATGCCGCGCCAGCGGTGCCCCGGTTGTCATGGTGCGCGTCGGCTGGTCTGCTGATTACGCCGAAGCGTTAAAACAGCCCGTTGATGCCCAGGCTCCTGCACGCGCCCTGCCGGAAAACTGGTGGACGTACCCGGCCTCACTGGGTAAACGCGACAGCGATATTGAAGTGACCAAACGTCAGTGGGGCGCATTCTACGGCACCGATCTTGAACTGCAGCTCCGCCGTCGCGGCATTGACACCATTATCCTGTGCGGTATTTCCACCAACATCGGCGTGGAGTCGACTGCCCGCAACGCGTGGGAACTCGGCTTTAATCTGGTGATCGCCGAAGATGCCTGCAGCGCGGCCTCCGCAGAACAGCATCATGGCAGCATGACCCACATCTTCCCGCGCATCGGCCGCGTGCGCAGCACGGATGAGATTGTCAGCGCGCTATGATATATGTCGGTTTACCCCAGTGGTCGCACCCGAAATGGGTGCGCCTTGGCATCACCAGCCTTGAGGAATATGCCCGGCACTTCAACTGCGTCGAGGGTAACACCACCCTCTATGCGCTCCCGAAAGCCGAGATTGTTGCGCGCTGGCGGGAACAAACGACCGATGACTTCCGCTTCTGCTTCAAGTTTCCGGCCACCATTTCGCACCAGGCCGCGCTGCGAAACTGTGGTGAGTTGACTGACGAATTCTTTGCCCGGATGGCGCCTCTGGCAAACCGCATCGGCCAGTACTGGCTGCAGCTTCCGGCCGTCTTTGGCCCGCGCGACCTGCCCGCGCTGTGGACGTTTCTGGACGCCCTGCCCCGGGAGTTTACCTACGGCGTTGAAGTCAGGCATCCCGAGTTTTTTGCTAAGGGCGAAGCGGAAAAAGCGCTCAATCGCGGCCTGCTTGAGCGTTCCGTTAACCGGGTGATCCTCGACAGCCGTCCGGTGCACAGCGCTATCCCGCATAGCGAAGCCATCGTTGAAGCTCAGCGTAAAAAACCGAAAGTGCCGGTCCACGCCATCGTGACCGCACAGAACCCAATGGTCAGGTTTATCGGCAGCGATAACATGCAGCAAAACCAGGCGCTGTTCACCGTCTGGCTGGAAAAACTGGCATCGTGGGAACACACCACCACGCCGTATCTTTTTTTGCACACGCCGGATATTGCCCAGGCCCCGGAACTGGTCGATGCTCTATGGCAGGCCTTGCAGGCTGCGGTGCCGTCCGTGGGAAGCGCCCCTTCCATCCCACAACAATCTTCTCTTTTCTGATATCACCCCCTATCATAGTGAAGTGCCATCTGCCAAAAACAGGGAGTTTGTATGGTCAGCGCGCTGTATGCGGTGTTAGGTGCATTACTGCTGATTAAGTTTTCATTTGATGTTGTGCGCCTCAGAACGCTCTACCGCGTCTCCTACGGTGACGGCGGGTTTTCAGAGCTACAAAGCGCTATCCGCATTCATGGCAACGCGGTCGAATACATCCCTGCAGCCTTAATCCTGCTGCTGTTTATGGAGATGAATGGCGCAGAAACCTGGATGGTGCACATCTGTGGCCTGCTGCTTATTGCTGGCCGCCTGATGCACTATTACGGCTTTCACCATCGCTTAATTCGCTGGCGTCGTTCCGGCATGAGTGCAACCTGGTGTTCACTTTTGCTGATGGTGCTGGCTAACCTGTGGTATATGCCGTGGGAGTTGGTTTTCTCCCTCCATTAGCGCACAATACGCCACTTTATTTTTCCCGGATTTTTACGTTATGTCAGATCGCGACACGCTTTTTTCCGCGCCTATCGCCAGCCTGGGCGACTGGACCTTCGATGAACGGGTAGCCGAAGTCTTCCCGGATATGATCCAGCGCTCTGTTCCCGGTTATTCCAATATTATCTCTATGATCGGCATGCTGGCTGAGCGCTTCGTTCAACCCGGCACGCAGGTCTATGACCTGGGCTGCTCGCTCGGCGCGGCAACGCTGTCGGTTCGTCGTAACGTTCACCACGAAGGCTGCCGCATTATTGCCGTCGATAACTCCCCGGCCATGGTTGAGCGCTGTCGTCGCCATATTGACGCGTACAAAGCTCCTGTTCCGGTAGACGTGGTGGAAGGTGATATCCGCGAGATTGAGATCAACAACGCGTCGATGGTGGTGCTGAATTTCACGCTTCAGTTCCTGGTACCGGAAGACCGCCAGCTGCTGCTGGACAAAATTTATCAGGGGCTGAATCCTGGCGGCGCGCTGGTGCTCTCGGAGAAATTCAGCTTCGAAGATGCCGAGGTTGGCGAGCTGCTGTTCAATATGCACCACGATTTCAAGCGTGCGAACGGCTACAGCGAGCTGGAGATCAGCCAGAAGCGCAGCATGCTCGAAAACGTGATGCTGACGGATTCCGTAGAAACCCACAAAGCGCGTCTGAGTAAAGCCGGTTTTGAGCACAGCGAACTGTGGTTCCAGTGCTTTAACTTTGGTTCGCTGGTGGCGCTGAAAGCGGGGAAACCGGCATGATCGAGTTCAGTAACTTCTATCAGCTGATTGCCAAAAACCAGCTCTCCCACTGGCTGGAAACCTTGCCCGCGCAGATTGCCGCCTGGCAGCGGGACCAGCAGCACGGCCTGTTAAAGCAGTGGTCAAATGCTGTGGAGTTTCTGCCCGAACTGACCCCGCATCGTCTGGATCTTCTGCACAGCGTCACTGCAGAGAGTGAAGAACCGCTTCCGCCAGGGCAGATCAACCGCATCGAAACGCTGATGCGTAACCTGATGCCGTGGCGCAAAGGGCCGTTTTCACTTTACGGCGTGAACATCAATACCGAATGGCGCTCGGACTGGAAATGGGATCGCGTTCTGCCCCACCTTTCCGACCTGACCGGGCGCACCATTCTGGACGTGGGCTGCGGCAGCGGTTACCACATGTGGCGCATGATTGGCGCGGGCGCGCATCTGGCGGTAGGCATTGACCCGATGCAGCTGTTCCTGTGCCAGTTTGAAGCGGTACGTAAGCTGCTGGGTAACGACCAGCGCGCGCACCTGCTGCCGCTGGGCATTGAGCAGCTGCCAGCTCTGAAAGCGTTTGATACCGTGTTCTCCATGGGCGTGCTTTATCACCGCCGCTCCCCGCTTGAACACCTGTGGCAATTGAAAGATCAGCTGGTCAGCGGCGGCGAGCTGGTGCTCGAAACGCTGGTGATTGAAGGCGATGAACATGCCGTTCTGGTGCCGGGCGATCGTTACGCGCAGATGCGCAACGTTTACTTCATCCCTTCCGCGCTGGCGCTAAAGAACTGGCTGGAGAAATGCGGGTTTGTGGATGTGCGTATTGCCGATGTCAGCGTGACCTCAATCGAAGAGCAGCGCCGCACCGACTGGATGATCACCGAATCGCTGGAGCAGTTCCTTGACCCAACCGATCACAGCAAAACCATCGAAGGTTATCCGGCCCCGATGCGTGCGGTGTTGATTGCGACTAAGCCGTAGTCTTTTAGTCGGGTGGCGGCTGCGCCTTACCCGGCCTACTCGTAGCACGTTTTCTCCGAAATAGTTCAAGTTGCAGCAAGGCGGCCAACGCAGCTGCGGCTTGAAATATGAAGGAGAAAAAAAGGCCCCTGTGTAATTGGCAGGGGCCTGGTACAAGCAAGCATCATATTGGGCGACATGATGCGCGGTAAAAATCGGTACGTTGCTACACGTGATGGCGCTCAATCAGCGACTTCATTTCCGCAACCGACTCTCCCTCTACGCCATAGCGTGAATACTCATCCGCTTCAGCATCCGTCGACATTGACAATCCTGTATTGCGATAACGCATGGGCGAAGGTATCCATTTCCCCGCGGAGCTGTGCAGCTCTTCTACCCCGGCGTTTAAAAACCGTTCCAGATTGCTGGCGCGGACTCCCGCACCCGCCATTATTATTGGAACACCAGAATGTGCTTTTAGTTCCGTAATTAATTGCAGTCCTTTTTCAGCTGACGCCTGCTGACCCGATGTCAGGATGCGCGCCACGCCAAGTTCTCCAAGCGTTTCAAAGGCCTGAAGCGGATCTTTACACATATCAAATGCGCGATGAAAAGTGACGGCCATCCCCTGCGCGGCGCTCATAATCTGACGCATACGCGGTATATCGATATTGCCGTCTTCATCCAGCAGCCCGGTCACCAGCCCTGGAAACCCCAGGTCCCGAACGAGGGCGATATCATCAAGCATGGCACTGAACTCGCCCGCCGTGTAACAAAAATCACCGCCGCGCGGACGAATAATTGGGTGAACGGGAATAGTGACGGCCTGACGGGCTGACTTCAACACGCCGTAAGACGGCGTCAACCCGCCCTCCTTGGGTGCCGCGCACAGTTCAATGCGGTCAGCCCCGTGCTTTTGCGCGGTCACGGCACACTCCACGCTGTAACAACAAATCTCCAGCAGCGCCATTTAATCCTCCTGAAATTCCACTAAGCGAAACATCATGACACGCCGTTCGTTTTCGGTCCCGGCGTGAACTCACATCTCTTATGCTTCACTGGCAACGATCTGCTCAATGGTCCACGGATGAAACTTCACCGTAACCTGTCCGTCAGTAACGGCCAGCGTCGGGTTAGGTAACCGCTCGCGCTCGCCTTTGGGAGAACTGGTCTTCACAAAAATTCCCGGCTGGCTTAAGCCTTCGTCCGCTAACAGGGCCAGCGCGCGCGCGTTTAACGTCTCCGGCTCACCCGGCAGGACAATCTCGATATGTTCCCAGCCTTCGTGCGGATAGCGTTTCTCGCCTGGCCACGGCAGTTCAACCACGCTGAACTGCCAGTGCGCCACGTTCACCGGCTCATGCAGTTTGAACAGGCAGATGGGGCGGCTATTAATGATATTCTCGGACAGTAACTCGCCGCACTGTTCGAACCCGCGACGCCAGCGCTCGGCGGTGGCATTCTGATGACAGCGCAAAGAGATGTGATCGGCCTCAAGCGGCGCAATATCCAGACCCAGACGGGTGGCAAGTTCTGTGAACGCCTGGGTGAAGCGCGGTAAATCTGCGGAAATATCATGCAGTTCGTCAATGGATTGCCAGTTCGCCATAAGTCATTCTCTTTTCATGTCGCAAAGCCGCTAATTTACTCTGTTGCCCTGTTTTGACCAACCTCAGAAACCGGCTTTTTGCGACTGCATGATTATGCACACCTTCACTGCCTGGATTCTGAGCAATCTTCAGGCCCCGCACTGCTGACGTCAGAAGGCATTTGCAGTATACTCCCGCCCTAAATTCTTTAACTGGCGCGGGCGGTTATAAGCCCGCATCAAAAACGTAAGGTATCCAGGTGAATATTCAGGCTCTTCTCTCCGAAAAAGTCAGTCAGGCACTGATTGCCGCAGGTGCCCCTGCGGATTGCGAACCGCAGGTTCGTCAGTCAGCAAAAGTACAGTTTGGCGACTATCAGGCTAATGGCGTGATGGCAGTGGCTAAAAAACTGGGCATGCCGCCGCGACAGCTTGCTGAGCAGGTACTGACGCATCTGGATCTTTCCGGCATTGCCAGCAAAACCGAAATCGCCGGTCCGGGCTTTATCAACATCTTCCTTGAGCCTGCTTTCCTGGCAAGCCACGTTGACGCGGCGCTGAAATCCGATCGTCTGGGAGTGTCCCAGCCGGAAGCGCAGACCGTCGTGATCGACTATTCTGCGCCGAACGTGGCGAAAGAGATGCACGTTGGCCACCTGCGCTCCACCATCATCGGTGATGCCGCAGTGCGCACGCTCGAGTTCCTCGGTCACAAGGTGATCCGCGCCAACCACGTGGGCGACTGGGGCACCCAGTTTGGCATGCTGATCGCTTACCTGGAAAAACAGCAGCAGGAAAACGCGGGTGAAATGGCGCTGGCGGACCTGGAAGGGTTCTATCGCGAAGCCAAAAAACACTACGACGAAGACGAAGCTTTTGCCGAACGTGCGCGTAGTTACGTGGTTAAACTGCAGGGCGGCGATCAATACTTCCTCGAAATGTGGCGCAAGCT
This sequence comes from Enterobacter sp. 148H3, assembly GCF_034107425.1. Taxonomy (NCBI): domain Bacteria; kingdom Pseudomonadati; phylum Pseudomonadota; class Gammaproteobacteria; order Enterobacterales; family Enterobacteriaceae; genus Enterobacter; species Enterobacter sp. 148H3. Next base: position 149,952 of record NZ_JAWNEI010000009.1, read on the forward strand.
GGTTGACATCACCATGTCCCAGAACCAGCTGACCTATAACCGTCTGAACGTCACCCTGACCCGCGATGACGTAATGGGTGAAAGCCTGTACAACCCAATGCTGCCCGGCATTGTGGCTGACCTGAAATCGAAAAACCTGGCGGTGGAGAGCGAAGGCGCAACGGTTGTGTTCCTTGATGAGTACAAAAACAAGGAAGGTGAACCGATGGGCGTGATCATTCAGAAAAAGGATGGCGGTTATCTCTACACCACGACCGACATTGCCTGCGCGAAATACCGTTACGAAACGCTGCATGCCGACCGCGTGCTGTACTACATCGACTCCCGTCAGCACCAGCACCTGATGCAGGCGTGGACCATCGTGCGTAAAGCCGGTTACGTGCCGGACAGCGTTCCGCTGGAACACCACATGTTCGGCATGATGCTGGGTAAAGACGGCAAGCCGTTCAAAACCCGTGCGGGCGGTACGGTGAAGCTGTCCGACCTGCTGGACGAAGCGCTGGAACGCGCCCGTCGTCTGGTGGCCGAGAAGAACCCGGACATGCCGGCCGACGAGCTGGAAAAACTGGCCAACGCCGTGGGTATCGGTGCGGTGAAATACGCGGATCTCTCCAAAAACCGTACCACCGACTATATCTTCGACTGGGATAACATGCTGGCGTTTGAAGGTAACACGGCGCCATACATGCAGTACGCCTATACCCGCGTGCTCTCGGTATTCCGTAAAGCCAATATCGACGAAAGCGTGCTGGCGAATGCCGCCGTGACCATCACCGAAGATCGTGAAGCACAGCTGGCGGCGCGTCTGCTGCAGTTCGAAGAGACGCTGACGGTTGTCGCGCGTGACGGCACGCCGCACGTAATGTGTGCTTACCTGTACGACCTGGCGGGTCTGTTCTCCGGCTTCTACGAGCACTGCCCTATTCTGTCTGCGGAAAACGAATCGGTTCGCAACAGCCGCCTGAAGCTGGCGCAGCTGACGGCGAAGACCCTGAAGCTGGGTCTGGATACCCTGGGTATCGAAACCGTAGAACGCATGTAATACAAAAAACCCGGCAATCGCCGGGTTTTGTTTTTGCAGTCCTGGTAATCCAACCGTCAGCGATAGTTCACGATGACGGAATTGCTTTGCACCTTCAGCGCCGGAATCAAACGCCCCCCACCCGGCACTTCCCAGATGAAACGCAAAGGTTCAATAGCCGGTACGCCGTTGAACGCCTGCGTTGTCCCATTTTCGCCGTCGATTTCGGTACAGCGCGTCTGAGAGCAGAGGCGCACCCGCAAGCCCGCTGGCGTAGGGCCAATCAGCCGATAGTTCCAGACCACAAGGCCCATCTGACCGGAGACCTCTTCTGAAGGCGCCAGCGGGTTAGACGACATAGCAACACCGCGATTGCTGAGGGTCACCCCCATGCTGCTCGCCTGCCAGGTGCCCCCCCCGGCAGCCTGCGCCGCCAGCGGGAAGAGCAACATCCAAAGCCATTTACGCATTATTTTCCTCCAATCGTCGCGGTCATGCGGATATGACGGTTATCCGACAGCTCCAGATTCGACAGCACGACCAGCTGGTTCAGGCTACGACGCAGGAAGCGGGACAGCAGCGGACGCAGCGCGTGGTTCACCAACAGCACCGGCGGCGCGCCGAGCATCTCCTGACGCGCCAGCGCCTCCTGCGTTTGCGCAAGCAGACGGTCCGCCAGGCCCGGCTCCAGACCGCCTCCGCCCTGCAGAGCCTGCAGCAGCAGACGCTCAAGCGGCGTATCGAGTCCGATCACCTGCACTTCCCCGGTTCCCGGGAACCACTGCTGGGTAATGGCGCGTCCCAGCGCCACGCGCACCACCGCCGTCAGCTCGTGCGGATCGCTTTGTATCGGCGCGTGTTCGGCAAGGGTTTCCAGAATGGTGCGCATATCGCGGATCGGCACCTTCTCGTCGAGCAGGTTTTGCAGCACCTTGTGCAGCGTGGTTAAGGTCAGCACGCCCGGGACCAGATCTTCCGTCAGCTTCGGCATCTCCTGCGTGACGCGGTCCAGCAGCTGCTGCGCTTCCTGACGGCCAAACAGCTCCGCCGAGAATTGCCCAATCAGGTGATTAAGATGGGTCGCCACCACGGTACTGGCTTCAACAACCGTATACCCCTGGATCTGCGCCTGCTCTTTCAGGGCGCTTTCAATCCAGATAGCGGCCAGGCCAAAGGCCGGATCGATAGTTTGCTCGCCCGGCAGCGTGCCTGCGGCGGTGCCGGGGTTAATCGCCAGCCAGCGGCCCGGATAGGCATCACCGCTGCCAATTTCGACACCTTTCATCAGGATGCGATAGCGCGCGGGCGGCAGGTCCATATTGTCGCGGATGTGTACCACCGGCGGCAGGAAGCCCATATCCTGCGCGAATTTTTTACGGATACTGCGGATACGGCCGAGCAGCTCGCCGTCCTGCTGGAAATCGACCATCGGGATCAGGCGATACCCGACTTCCATTCCCAGGGAATCTTCCAGCTGAACGTCGTTCCAGGTCGCTTCGACGGCCTGGGTATTCTCCGGCATTTTGACCTGAACAGGTTCCGCTGCCGGTTTGGTTTCACGGCCACGCATCCACCAGGCAAGCCCCAGCAGCCCCGCCGTAAACAGCAGGAAGACGAGGTTTGGCATCCCCGGCACCAGGCCGAGCAACCCGAGAACCGCAGCGGCCAGCAGCATCACGCGCGGGTTGCTGAACAGCTGGCCCACCATCTGCTCGCCAACGTCCTGATCGGTGCTCACGCGGGTCACAATCACACCCGCCGCAGTGGAGATAACCAGCGCCGGGATCTGCGCGACCAGACCGTCACCGATAGTCAGCAGCGTATAGCTTTCCGCCGCGTGGCCCATGTCCATCCCATGCTGCAGCACGCCCACCAGCAGGCCGCCGACCACGTTAATCACCATGATCAGAATGCCCGCGATGGCGTCACCGCGCACAAACTTACTCGCACCGTCCATTGAGCCGTAGAAGTCCGCCTCCTGCGTCACCTCCGCACGGCGTTTTTTGGCTTCATCTTCGGCGATAAGACCGGCATTCAGGTCGGCGTCGATCGCCATCTGCTTGCCCGGCATTCCGTCGAGCACAAAGCGCGCGCCCACTTCCGCAATACGCCCTGCACCTTTGGTGATGACCATAAAGTTGATGATCACGAGGATGACGAACACCACGATACCGATAGCGAAATTGCCACCCACCAGGAAGTGGCCGAACGCCTCCACCACTTTACCTGCAGCTGCCGCCCCGGTGTGACCTTCCATCAGGATGATACGCGTGGACGCCACGTTCAGCGCCAGTCGCAGCAGGGTGGTAAACAGCAGAATGGTCGGGAACGCGGCGAACTCCAGAGTACGCTGGGTGAACATCGCCACCAGCAGCACCATAATGGAGAGCGCAATATTGAAAGTGAAAAGCAGATCGAGGATGAACGCCGGAAGCGGCAGTACCATCATCGACAGAATTAGCAGGATCAGAATCGGCCCGGCCAGAATCTGCCATTGGGTCGATTTCAGGTTGCCGGGCAGGCGCAACATTGCCACCAGATTAGCCATCAGTGTCCTTCTCGTTCATAAAATCCAGCGCGGCAGGCACCGGAAGGTTCTCAGGTTTCACAGGCCGTTGACCGCCGGCCAGACGCCAGCGCTTCAACTGCCATACCCAGGCCAGCACTTCCGCCACGGCGGCGTAGAGTTGTCCCGGGATCTGTTGTCCAATATCCGCATGGCGGTACAGGGCACGCGCCAGCGGAGGGGCTTCCAGGATCGGCACGCGGTGTTCCGTGCCAATTTCCCGGATGCGCAGCGCGATCAGCCCTGCCCCTTTTGCCACCACTTTCGGCGCGCTCATTTTGTTTTCGTCATAGCGCAGGGCAACGGAATAGTGCGTCGGGTTGGTGACGATGACGTCGGCCTTCGGCACATCCTCCATCATGCGGCGACGGGCGGCGGCACGCTGCATCTGGCGGATACGCCCCTTCACGTGCGGGTCACCTTCCATCTGCTTATATTCGTCACGGATGTCCTGACGTGACATGCGCAGCTTTTTGAAGTGGGTATAAAGCTGGAAGATCACGTCAAAACCCACCATCGGGATAATGCTGAGCACCACCAGCAGTGCGCAAAGCCCGACCAGATTCAGCGCGTTGCTCATCGCGGTGAGCGGCGATTCGCTGATAAGACGCATCATTTCCGGCCAGTGGTACCAGAGGTAAAACCCCGCGGAACTGCCCATCAGCACCGATTTGAGAATGGCTTTGAGCAGCTCGGCCCCGGTCTGAGCAGAGAACATTTTCGCAATGCCCGGCAGCGGGTTGAGTTTGGAAAATTTCGGCTGCAGCGATTTGGCACTAAAAACCAGACCGCCGAGCATCACCGGCGAGACCAGCGCGACCAGCACGACCCCGGTAATCAGGGGCAACAGCGCGACCATGGCCCCTTTAATCAGTTGAATAATCTGGCTGAGGATCAGATTCGGATCGTTGACCATGCTGTGGTCAAAACGCAAGCCGGTTGACAGCATTCCCGCCAGCTTGCGGGCGAGCGACTCCCCGCCCCACCAGATAATGCACACGCCTACGATAAGGATCAGCAGGGAGGTCAATTCTCGGGATCGGGGGATTTGCCCTTCCTCACGCGCCTTTTCTAGTCGGTGGGGTGTGGGGGCTTCCGTTTTGTCGTCGTTCTCTTCTGCCACAGTGCATGCTCAGCCCATTACGTCACGGGTATCATGCCAGCGCAGCGGAAATCCAATGGCGGGAAAAGCCCGTTTATTCGGGCTCTTTTCGGTGATTTTGTCGCAAACCGCCTCAGGCGGCGTAACCTCCTGAGGCGGAAAGGACTATCAGAAGCCGAGGCTGTCCAGCAGGTCGTCTACCTGATCCTGGCTTGCCACAACGCCTGCCTTGGTGGCGTCGAGCTGTGGACCATTGAGCAGGCTTTCGTTCTCGCGTTTTGGACGGGCTGCCGGTTCCGGAATGTTCTCCAGCAGAACCATCAGCAGCTGGCGCTCAATCTCCTGGATAACATCCATCATGCGCTTGATGACCTGACCGGTCAGGTCCTGGAAATCCTGCGCCATCATGATGTCCAGTAGCTGGGCGTTGGTGAAGCTGGTGTGGCCCGGCACATCGCCAAGATACTGACGAGTATCCGTTACCAGCTCGCGGGCATCAGCCAGCTCGATAGGGTTTTCAAACCACTCGTCCCAGCGTTTGCTCAGGGCTTTCGCCCCCTTTTCCATCGCATCCTGGTGCGGCTGTGATGCTTCAACGCTGTTCAGCGCACGTTCCGCAGCCTGAGCGGTCATCTGCACGACATAGTCCAGACGATCGCGGGCATCAGGAATAGCTTCCGCCGCTTCGGCAATCGCCTGATCCAGACCCAGCTCGCGCAGGCTGTCACGCAGCATGCGCGTCAGGCTGCCGATGCGGACGATGATATCGCTCGGCGAGTGTTCTTCAACGGGTTTCATAGCAGGTTGCAACATTTCCATCACCTCACATGCCGAGTTTCTCGAAGATCTTACCGAGCTTCTCTTCCAGGGTTGCCGCGGTGAATGGCTTCACCACATAGCCGCTTGCGCCCGCCTGTGCAGCGGCAATGATGTTCTCTTTTTTCGCTTCTGCAGTGACCATCAGAACCGGCATAGAGGCCATTCCCGCATCGGCACGAATAGTTTTCAGCAGTTCCAGACCGTCCATGTTTGGCATGTTCCAGTCGGAGATAACAAAACCAAACCCGCCAGCCTGCAGTTTGTTCAGCGCATCAACGCCATCTTCTGCTTCTTCAACGTTGTTGAAGCCCAGCTCTTTCAGCAGGTTGCGTACGATGCGACGCATGGTGGAAAAGTCATCCACAACCAAAAACTTAAGCTCTTTATCCGCCATAAAATAATACTCCTGAGTCAAATACGTATTGCCTGTCCGGCACTGATTTTCGCCAGCATCTGCTGGCTTACCTGGCTAAGATCGACCACTTCGCTCACGCCACCCATATTGATGGCCTCGCGCGGCATGCCGAACACCACACAACTTGCTTCATTCTGCGCAATCGTCCAGGCGCCAGCCTGGTGCATTGCAAGCATTCCGGCGGCACCGTCGTTGCCCATCCCCGTCAGGATCACCCCTACGGCGTTGCGCCCCGCATGTTTCGCCACCGAATGAAACAGCACATCCACCGACGGACGGTGCCGGTTGACCGGCGGTCCGTCATGAATTTTGATTTGATAGTTAGCGCCGCTGCGCGCTAGCTCCATATGCTTGTCGCCCGGCGCGATATAGGCATGCCCCGGGAGCACGCGCTCGCCGTCTTCCGCCTCTTTCACGCTGATCTGGCACAGCTTGTTCAGGCGTTCGGCGAACGAACGGGTAAAGCCTGGCGGCATATGCTGAGTGATCAGAATACCCGGACTTGAAAGCGGCAATGGCTGGAGTACATGACGAATTGCCTCTGTTCCTCCGGTTGACGCTCCAATGACCAGCAGTTTTTCCGAGCTGAGTAATGGACCGGCCTTCAGGGTCGCCGGCGCGGCCATCGGCGTGTGGGCGGCAAGCTTCGCACGCGAAGCGGTGCGGATCTTCTCGGCGATCATCTCGCTGTAGGCCAGCATCCCTTCGCGAATGCCAAGCTGCGGCTTGGTGACAAAATCCACCGCCCCCAGCTCCAGCGCGCGCAGGGTGATTTCAGATCCTTTCCCGGTCAGGGAGGAGACCATCACCACCGGCATAGGCCGCAGCCGCATTAATTTTTCGAGGAAATCGATGCCATCCATGCGCGGCATCTCGACATCCAGCGTTAGCACATCGGGGTTATATTTTTTAATTAAATCCCGCGCTACCAGCGGATCGGGCGCGGTTGCCACCATCTCCATGTCGCTGTGGCTATTGATAATTTCAGTCATGATCTGACGCATCAGCGCTGAATCATCGACTGACAACACCCTGATTTTACTCATGCTTTTTCCTTACTCAGCGCATATACCGTTTGCCCACGCAGGCTAAACTCACGCACGAGGTTGCTGAAGTTTTCCGAGTGCCCGGCAAACAGTAAACCGTCAGGCTTGAGCAACGGAACAAACCGACGCAGAATGTCCTGTTGCGTCGTTTTATCAAAATAGATCATGACGTTACGGCAAAAAATGGCGTCGAACGGCCCCGGCACGTTGTACTGCTTATCCAGCAGGTTAACGGGCGCGAATTCGACGCAGTTCGCCAGCTCCTGGCGTACGCGCACCAGGCCTTCATGCGGGCCCGTCCCGCGCATGAAATAACGCTGCAGCTGCTGCGGCGACAGCGTTTTCAGTTCATCCTGGCGATAAACGCCGTTACGCGCCTTCTCCAGCACTTCAGTATCGATATCGCTGGCGTAGACCTTCCAGCGTCCCGGCGTCATTCCCAGCGTATCGGCAAGGGTGATCGCCAGCGAGTATGGCTCTTCACCCGTCGAGGCGGCCGCACTCCAGACGCGATACTCCCCGGTGCGACGGCGCGCATGCTCGGCCAGAACCGGGAAGTGGTGAGCTTCACGGAAAAATGCCGTCAGGTTGGTGGTTAACGAGTTAATAAAAGCCTGCCACTCGGCGCTGTTCTGGTTCGCCTCGAGCATGCTCAGATAGCGGCCAAAATCATCCAGCCCCAGCGTACGCAAGCGCCGCACCAGACGGTTGTAGACCATGTCCCGCTTATGATCCGCAAGCACGATCCCCGCACGCTGGTAGATTAACTGACATATCCGACGAAAATGCGCGTCGGACAGCGCGAGGCGCTGTGTCATCTGCAACAATAATGACGTTTGCCCAGGGGGCATTGGTGATGTCATAGCGCCTTCTTAATTACATTCAGGATACAACTGGCACGGCCTGCGACCGCCCGACTTCTGTTACTGCTTCAACGTGCTCTTTCACATTAAATACCGCGACCAGTCCGGTAAGACGATCCGCCTGGCTGGCCAGCTGATCGGTTGCCGCTGCCGCTTCCTCAACTAACGAGGCGTTCTGTTGCGTCACCTGATCCATCTGGCTGACCGCCTGGGCAACCTGCTCAATGCCGCGACGCTGTTCATCCGACGCCGAGGCAATTTCGCCCATAATGTCGTTAACCCGCGTCACGGAGGTGACGATCTCGTGCATGGTTTTCGCCGCCGTATCCACAAGCGTTGAGCCCTGCTGAACGCGCGAGACCGACTCTTCGATCAGGACCTTGATTTCTTTCGCCGCGTTGGCGCTGCGGCTCGCCAGGTTACGTACTTCCCCCGCCACCACCGCAAACCCGCGCCCCTGCTCCCCGGCTCGCGCCGCTTCCACAGCGGCATTCAGCGCCAGAATGTTGGTCTGGAACGCGATACCGTCAATCACGCTGATGATGTCACCAATTTTCTGCGAGCTGGTGGCAATCTCCTGCATGGTGCTGGCGACATGGGACGCCTGGTCACCGCCTTTCTTCGCCGTCATCGCCGCCTGTTTTGACAGGTCAGACGCCTGACGCGCGTTATCGGCGTTCTGGCTTACCGTCGCCGTCAGCTGCTCCATGCTGGCCGCCGTCTGCGCCAGCGAGGCCGCCTGCTGCTCGGTGCGGGACGACAGATCGTTGTTACCCGCCGCAATCTCAGAGATCCCGGTGTGCATGGCATAGCTGCCCTGCCGCACGTCGCTCACCGTTTCCCGCAGCGAACCCTGCATCGCCTTCAGGCTGGCAAAGATCGCCGAAATTTCGTTCTTGCCGAACACCGCTACCGGACGCGCCAGGTCGCCTTTTGCAATACTGTCGAAGTGGCTGCTGATAATCGCCAGCGGCTGCACAATCATTCTGCGCGACCAGAGCAGCGCCCCGCCGGTCAGCAACCCTGCCAGAATCACCACCACGGCGAAGATGACGCCCGACATGTGATAGCTTTGACGGCTCTGGTCACCGGCACGCTGTACAGACTGGTTAATATCCTGCTGCCAGGCGTTAAAGCTGCCGTCAAACGCTGCCTGAGACGCCTGGACCGGTGCGGTCATAAAGTCCGACAGCTGGTTGTTCTCAAGCCACGTCGCCTGGTGGTCCAGATCGCTGTACCACTGCTCAAAGTTCGTCTTCATGGCGGCCTTCAGCGCTTTCTCTTTCTCGCTGTCGGCGGCCTGCGCCGTAAAGGCTTTAAACTGTGCGTCAGCCTGTTTCAGGCTGTCGCGCGCGGTTGCCATCAGCGCTTTAATGTCATCCGGCGGATAGCTCAGCGCGGTTAAGGTTCCCGCCTTGTTCAGCGCAGTGCTTGCCTGCAACAGCACGGCACGCGTTTGTGCCAGTGCGGAGCGCTGCTGATTACTCGCCTCAACTTCCTGCAAATTCTGATAGCCATCGCGAAACGCCCAAAAAGACAACCCGTTACTGCCAACCTGCAACACACCGCAAAGGATCAGAATCAAAAACAGTGTGGTCGAGATACGAATACGATTTAACATCCACGCTCCCATCAAGCGGCAAGCAGCCGCGGTTTAATTGTCAGTCAAAATGTTTCCCAGTTTTCATCTTGTCCGGTCGTCGCGGTACGCGTACGGAGTGCAGCCGGTTCAGCGGCTGGCGCGCGGTACGTCGCCTGCGGAGTGACCGTGTTTCCAGCGAGTGAAGCGAGACGAAACGCCGAGACGGCCATCTTCAGACGGCTCGCCTGGTCTTCCAGGGCAGCGGCCGCCGCAGCGGACTCCTGCACCAGCGCGGCGTTTTGCTGTGTCACGCGATCCATTTCCGATACCGCCAGGGCAACCTGGTCGATACCACGACTCTGCTCATCAGACGCAGAGGCGATTTCCCCCATGATGTCCGTCACGCGGGTAACGGCATTCACGATGTCATTCATGGTCTCCCCGGCGCTTTCCACCAGCACGGAGCCGGTATCCACGCGGGAGACAGAGTCTTCAATCAGCGACTTGATCTCTTTTGCCGCGTTGGCGCTGCGGCTTGCCAGGTTGCGCACTTCCCCGGCCACCACGGCAAAACCGCGTCCCTGTTCGCCCGCTCGCGCCGCTTCCACGGCGGCGTTCAGCGCCAGAATGTTGGTCTGGAAAGCAATGCCGTCGATGACGCTGATGATGTCGGCGATTTTCTTCGAGCTGTCGGCGATTTCGTGCATGGTTTTAACCACGCCATCCACCACGCGTCCGCCGCGCTGTGCCGTCTCGGAGGCGCTTTCTGCCAGCTGAGACGCCTGGCGAGCGTTATCGGCGTTCTGCTTCACGGTCGCGGTGAGCTGCTCCATGCTGGCGGCCGTCTCTTCCAGGGCGGAAGCCTGCTGTTCGGTACGGGATGAGAGATCGTTATTCCCCATCGCAATTTCGCTGGTGCCGGTATAGATAGCCTCCGACCCGTTACGCACGTTGGCGACGGTTTCGATTAACGAACGCTGCATATGGTCAACGCTGTTTGCCAGCTCGGTGATCTCATTGCGCCCGGAAACGGTCAGCGTTTTAGTCAGATCGCCTCCGGCAATTTCACGAATGTGGGCAATGACGCGCCCAAGAGGATTCAGCAGGATATGGCGAATGCCGTACCAGACCGCGACCAGCACGATGACCAGCGCCAGCGCCATTACGGCCATCTGCCATTTCGCAAAGCGGTAGTCATTCTGACTTGCCGTAAAGGCCGAGTGATAGAGATCGCCACTGGCCTTCGCGTATTCCCCCAGCGCCGCGCCGAGTGCGTTTTGCATCCCCTGCGTCGGCTGCGCGAAATAGGCGTCCATATTTCCGCTCTCCAGGAACTGAATGAGCTCTGTCAGACCGGTATGGTAGGCATTGTATTTTTCATCGATATTCTGGCTCACCTGCTCCATAGCAGGCTGCGGGGCGATCTTTTTGAAGGCGTCGTAATGTTTCGCGGCGTCAGCGAGGGTGGCACGGGCATTTTTCAACAGATCGGTTTTCGCGCTGCTCTGCTGATTGTTAGGGTCCATCATCATGCGCGCGGACGAGCGGCTCAGGTTGATACGCGTTTGCAGCATCAGATCCCACGTCGACGTGAGTTCACTCTGCTGCAGGCGGAGATCGTTCGAGGCCGCGAAACTGTCCTGGTTCTGTTTTAATGACGAGAAAAAAAGCCCGCCGGAGATGAGCTGAAGAAGTGCGAAAATGACCAGCACCATCATGAGCATTGTGACAACGCGGATACGGTTCAACATACAACACCTTCTCATAGATTTATTAACGGTGTTATCGGCACAGCCCACAGGAACTTTACATTTGCGAAAGGGAAAAGCGCGGGGTTAAAACGCCACGTCGACAATAAGCGTGTCGGTGTAGGTTCCGGCAGGAGGCGTGGCCTGACTGGTCAGGACTTTCGCGGTGTAGTTGTAGGTGCGCAGTAAACCGTCGGCACTTACCTGCGACGACGTCGCGCTGGACCAGCGCTCGCTGCCGCTGCCGCCCCAGCGGTTACCGGTGGCTTCCTTATAGATGTCGTAGCTCATGGCGTTACTGCCGCTCACCATGCGCCGCACGTTGTTCAGCGCGTTGGCACCGTTATTAATGCCGATGGTATACGTACTGCCTTTGGTACAGGTGACGGCAATCGCCTGCGAGACGGTAGGGAAACTTTGCACCAGCGGCGCGCTGTTGAAGTTGACGTCCGGCGTGGTCATGGCGCTGCAGTCGTTGGTGACGGTCATATCTAACAGGATGGTGGTTGTCGCGGTTCCCGTCTGATTGATTGTGCAAGCGCCGAGCGCGCCCACGGAGCAGACGCTGTAGTTAACGCTGAAGGTTAACTGCACCTGATATGGCCCGGCAGTCACGTTTTGCCCGGCGACGGTGCGGAAATAAAGCGGAATGTTGTACTGCTTTGATCCCAGTAACCCCAGCAGGGTATTCCCGCTCCAGGTATACGATTTACTTATCTGTACCTCGCTGCTGCTCGCGCACCCCGATAGCCCGCACAGCCGGGTGGGGATCACGTCGGTGATGGCCGCATTATCCGTGCGTTTCATGGTGGCCCGACTGTTGCCCGAAACCGATGCCGCGGTGTAGGTCAGCGTTACCGAGTCGCTGGTCAGCAGATTCAACACGGCATCGCAGGCCACCACCAGCGTGCCGGTGGTTTGAACTTCCCCGGTTCCGCTGAGCGCGAACGAAGTGACGCTGCCAAACGACGCATTAACCGTACTGACGGTACACGCCGCCCAGCCGCCGCCGGAAAAAAGCAGCAGGATCAACAGCAGCAGGCGCGTCATGGCTCCTCCCGACAAATCAGCGGCCCGTAGGTTTTTAGCTTGTGCTCCGGATTGGCCCCCACGGTCAGAGTGGCCTTGCAGCGTTTACCGTCAGGTGCAATCACCTCGAGCGGGTTCACATCGCTGAGATTTTCCAGCCATGCGATGCCGTCATACCCCACCACCGCATTGCTGCGCGAGACGCGTCGGACCTGGCTTCCCACCGGCAGCGCCTGGCCGCGCGCATCATGCAGAATGACGCTTGCCACCCGCTCCTGCTCCATCGGGAAATCGACCAGATAGCCGCTGTGGCGGCGGATCGCTATCCGCCGTTCGGTCTCTTTCAGACGGGTATCCGCCGGCAGATTCAGGGTATCAATCCGGTAGCTTGCCGGATAATACGCCGACACCCCGCTGATCAGCAGGTAGCCATTATTATTGGTTTTACCGACGGGCTGGTTCTCATAGCTGACGGGCACATCCGGGTGGCCGTCGGTACTGATAACTACAAATGCATCGTTGATCTTATTCGCTGCAAACAGCTCGCCGTCCATCAGCACAATTGCGCCCATTGCCTCGCCCCACCAGGTCATGGTGTCCCTTTCGCCATAGCCGCCGCCCTGCAGCTCTATGTTGTTATTGCGCCAGCCCAGCGTAGCCTGTTGATAATCGCTGGATCTTGACTGGTTGGCCCAGGCCATGTTCCAGCTGAAACCGCCGTCAGAAGGCATAGAGTGGTTGTAGTTAATGCGCTGGGTACTGCCGGCATCCGGGGTATTTTCAACGGTGACGGCAGCGCTGTCGCGTGCTCCCAGCGGCACCTGCAGCGACAGCGCGACCGTCCAGTCTCCCCGCTGCTGGTCCCGGCTGCCGGCCAGGTAAATGCTGCTCGCCCCCCACAGGTTGCGGCTCCAGGAGAGATTGAGCAGCTCGGTTTTTTGACTGTCAAAACTCTCCACCCCAATCCAGGCCGCGCCGATATTGCCGTACCGTCCCAGATTGAAGGTCAGAGAATACTGATCCGTATTGCGGCTAAAGCTGGCGATGGGCTTATCGTTTTCGTCATATACCGTCGGCTGATCGTAGAGGGCCAGATTGCCAAAGCCGCGGTCGCGACGCGTGTGTTGAGTGGCGACGCTAAATTCGCTGGTACTGTACTGGTAACCCCAGTTGATTTGCCCGCCCGCATCCCCGCGCATGCGGCTCTGCGAGTAAGAGGTATTTACCACGCCAAACTGGCCGAGTTTTATTACCGTTCCCGCACCACCCAGCGCCAGCTCCTGCGCCCCTTCTGCATGCCCTTCCAGCGTTAGCCAGTCCGTCACCCCGTAGCGATACGAGCCGCTGCCTGCCGCCGAGCCGTAGTCAAAATTCTTGATACCGTAATTACGCCGCAGGCTGCCGAGCGTCACGGCGCCGTCGCTCAGCCCTTGTTTAAGTAAGTCACTGGTGACGTAAAACGGGAGCGTGGTGCTTACCTGGCGTCCCAGCGCATCCGTTGTGACCAGTACCGCATCCCCGGCGCCGTTGATATAGGGTAAATTAGTCAGGGTGAAGGGGCCGGGCTGAAGCTGGGTCGAACCGGAGCGATAGCCGTTGATAAAAAGATCGACCGAGGTGGGTACCGCGGCTTCCCCTGCGAACTCGGGCAGCGGCCATGTCACCAGGTCAGGTCGCAGGGAGAAATCCCGCCCTACGCTTACGCCCCCCATCCGCACGCTGGAGCTCCAGCTCAGGGCATCGCTGATCACGTCCCCGACGCTCCAGCTCATCGCGTCATCTTCGTGAGTGAACAGCAGGGTCGTATCATAGCGGACATACCCTTCCTGCTGGCCGTCATTACCGGTGAAATTTTCCCGCGCGTAACCGGTGGAGGAAAACGAGCCGTTCTCGTTGAAGTAGCGGAACTCATGCCAGAGCGACGCCTGACCGCCGATATGTTCCGTGTGGTTAGTGTAGAGATCGTAATTCAGCAGCGCCCCGCGGCCAAAGTGCGGTTTGGCCTGCGCCGTTTGCCCGCTAAAAGACGTCACGCGGGCCGTCACCCAGTCACGGGGCACGGTCAGCAGCAGGCGCTGCGCGGCGCTGTCATACTCGACCCGAACCTGAGCAAGCGAGGAGAGATTCACCTCTCCGGTGGGAACATGCGCCGGGGGCAGCCCCGCGCGCAGCAAATCGGCGCTTGATATAAAGAAAGCGCCTTTACGCTGCGTCACGGGCACGACCAGACCAGTATCGTAGTGGTTCAGCACGAGGGCAAGCTGGAAAACCGCTTCATCATTTATCGCCTGCGCCTGGGGAGGTGGCGGCAAACTGTCGTCGCCGGGCTCGGCCAGGGTCGCGGAACTGACGCAAAGCAGTATCATCATCGCCGGCTTCAGTTGACGGGCGTCGACTGCCATTGTGCGTCCCTGGCATTAATCTGTGCGCTCATCCGCTCTGGCTGACGAACGCCAGCGGGTATGGGCCAGCTGCGGGTGCTGCCCGGGAGGACGTAACCCAGTAGTCCTTCCGCTACCGTGCGTTTCTGCCCTCCCTGCTCCAGCGTCACCTGGCTCAGCCTGACATGGACATCCCCCCGATTTCTGACCTCCAGCACAGGCTGCCCCTCCGCGCGCGTCACACGCCAGCTCAGGTTTTGGGGTTCCGCCAGCGCGTGATGCGCGCCCTCTTTCATGGTTCGGATCCCCTGTCCATACACGAACAGAGGGATGGAGTAACGCATCTGCAATTTGAGGCCGATGGCGGGTTCGGCTTTTGCATCAGGCTGGGGGATTTCATCCACGATAATGCGGTAAGCCTGTTCGACGCCCGCGGGAACCGCAGCCTGTTTGATAAGGCGAATAAGCTGCTTGCTGCCTGTGCCAATCGTGACGATGGGCGGGCTGGCGACCACGTCCTGCTGCGAGGTATATCGCTCGTGTCCGTCCTCCTGCTTCCAGCGCACGATGCGGACCTGCATCGTCGTGGCGCTGTTTCCCTGGTTCTGGATCCACAGTTCAGTGGCGTTGGCGTCCGCAGCAAGCCACGGGTCGATAGGCCAGAGCAGAATGGTGGCTGCCGCCTGCGCCTGGCCGGCAACCGCCATTCCCAACGCGCCCGCCAGACAAACGGGTCTGAAAAATGGCTTCATCAACACTCTCCCTTTATTACCATGACAAGGTCACGGTGAGCTGATCGGAATAGGTTCCCGCCGGGCTAAACCCGGTCAGTAGCGCTACGCCAAAAAGCGGTAGCGCGATGTTATTGCTGTTGGTATAGGTCACCGGTATCGCCTGGTTGACGCCAATTTCACTGTTTGCGGCCAGCGAGCTGCTGCTGTAGAGCCGGTATGGCACCAGCTCTGTTCCACCGGACCGCTTCATGCGGCGAACGGATGAATAATTCTGCCCGCCATTAATGCTCATGCTCAGCGACACGCCCGGCGTACAGGCGATAGACAACGCCCCGTTTGGCACAAAGCTGGTGCTGACCGGCGCGCTCTCGACGCCGTTATGGCTGCCAAAATCCAGCGTACCGAGAAGCCCTCCGCTACCGGTGGCCACCGCGCACCCTGGAACAATCGTCGCGCTGACCTTAAAGGACTGGGATGTCACCGCATCCGCTGCGGGCATCATGAGCAATCCGGCGATCAGCGCGAAAAAAGGCTGCACGATTCCCTCTGCGCGATTGCGCAGACCAGTAAGAGTTGCCTTCATGGCGGTGCAGGACTAATAGGTTACGCTGACGTTTATCGTGTCGGTGTAGGTGCCCGGGACGACCGTCACGCTGTTACCGCCGCCGGTAATCCGTCCGTAGAGGGTGTAACTGTCCACCCCTCCGGCCGTTGAGGCGATCGGCAGCGCGGCGTTATTGGCAATCACGCTGTTAAACCCGCTGTCGCTATACAGGCTGTATGCCACACCCTGAGCCGCGTTGGCGGTGTTAACCAGATAGCGCGCAGGTGTTCCCGGGGTGCCGACAACGGTGCCGGGGGCGGTAGAGTTGGTGTTGCCGGTGATCGCCACCGTATAGCTGGCGGTTGTACATTGAATGGTGAAGGTGTTTCCGCCGCTGGCGCCGGTTAGCTGCGTGGTCAGAGTGGAAAACGTTGCGGGATGGGTGCCGAAATCCAGTGTCCCGAAGTTAATGCCGTTTTGCGTGGGCGATCCGTTTATCAGACAACCATTCGTGAGCGTCAGCGTCGCCCCGATGGTGCCGCTGCTGGTAACGGCCAGCGCCTGATGGACCGTTGTCGCAGTCAGTAAAGTGCCTGCGCAGATCAAAAGGAGTTTTCTTTTCATTTACCACCCTCCAGAAGACGTCTCCGTTCCCTTGCCACGTTTTATTTTTGTCGTTCAAGATGTTAGCCCCGCTTAATGTTCCTCTGAGGGGGTTATTGAGAATTTAGTTTACGGATATCGCTTCGACCACCTGCCCCACAACGCATAAGCCATATGTCTTATTGACTAAATTTTCACATAAATAACAGAGGGTTAAATTAAAACAGGCAGCAATTTTATTATATCTAAGGAGAATATATCCATTAAAGTGTGACGGCGATCACAATATATCGTCTGCACATTAACAACAAATTTAATAAAACTTAAAAAGGAGTTGTATCCCCCTACACTTTGCGTCAATTTATGTGCCGAATAATTTCCTGCATCGTAATAAAAAATTTATATGTATCGATGCGGGCTACATCTGAAGCGCATAGAGGGTCTTTTTTCGTGGCAAGTGCAAACAAACTCACACTCTTCATCGTGATATTCATGCTGGCGGGTATTCTTTCAGGGGCAGCAATTCATGAGTATGCATCTGCGGATGCCATCAAAGCCTGGTCGGATAATATTACCCTTCTGACCGATATTTTCCTCCGTCTGATCAAAATGGTCATTGCACCGTTGGTCTTTAGTACGCTCACCGTTGGCATTATGAAGCTGGGCGAAACTTCCACCATTGGCCGCGTCGGCGGTAAAGCGATGGTGTGGTTTATCAGCTCATCCGTGCTCTCTATTCTGGTCGGACTGTTTATCGTCACGCTGGAGCATCCGGGAAGCGGTCTGAACCTGACGATCCCAACCGAGGCGGTAGATACCGGTCTGGCCGTTGGAGGCATGACGCTGAAAGCGTTCCTGTCTCACACCATTCCAACCAGTATCGCAGGGGCGATGTCAAACAATGAGATCCTGCAGATTGTGGTGTTCTCGATGTTCTTCGGCATTGGCGGCGCGTCGCTGGGACAGAAATTCAACGCCCCGCTGGTAGCCGCGCTGGATGTGGTTTCCCATATCATGCTTAAGGTAACAGGTTACGTGATGTACGTTGCGCCGCTGGCCATTTTCGCGGCGATTTCCTCCGTCATTGCCACGCAGGGTCTGGGCATTCTGCTGAACTACGCCTCGTTTATTGGTGGCTACTATGTTGCCATTCTTCTTACCTGCATGGTGCTGCTGGCCGTGGGTTACATGGTGCTGAAAAAAGAGGTGTTTCGCCTGGTCAGCATGCTGAAAGACCCTGTTCTGGTGGCGTTTACCACCAGCAGCTCTGAAGCCGCCTACCCTAAAACGCTGGAACAGCTGGAGCGCTTTGGCTGCTCGCGCAACATCGCCTCTTTCGTTCTGCCGATTGGCTACTCCTTCAACCTGGTGGGTTCGATGGTGTATTGCTCATTCGCCTCGATGTTTATCGCGCAGGCATACAACATTCACCTGAGCTTCTCTGAAGTGACGGTGCTGATGCTGACCCTGATGCTGGCGTCGAAAGGGATTGCAGGCGTACCGCGTTCTTCCCTGGTGGTGCTGGCAGCAACCATTCCGAGCTTTAATATTCCGGTGGCGGGTATTCTGCTCCTCATGGGGATCGACCACTTCCTGG
Organism: Enterobacter sp. 148H3; assembly: GCF_034107425.1. NCBI lineage: Bacteria > Pseudomonadati > Pseudomonadota > Gammaproteobacteria > Enterobacterales > Enterobacteriaceae > Enterobacter > Enterobacter sp. 148H3. The sequence goes on from NZ_JAWNEI010000009.1 coordinate 168,002, forward strand.
ATATGGGCCGTTCCGCAATTAACGTTCTGGGGAATGGTATTGCGACCGCGATGCTGTCGCAGAATGAAGGTGCGCGGGAAGCGGACGCTGAAGCTGAGCTGGTAAAGCAGGAAGCGTAAGGTGAAAAAAAGGGTGAGGCCTGATGCCCTCACCCCAGCCCTCACCCTGTGAGTGAGGGAGCAAATACAAAAAACGGCAACCCCGGTTGCCGTTTTGCATTTACTTACGCGACGTGACTCGCGGCGATGTCCAGCAGCGCCATCTCATCGCTGTTCAGCAGCTTCTCAATGTTCACCAGAATCAGCATACGCTCGCCGAGCGCGCCCAGTCCGGTCAGATATTCGGTCGACAGCGTGACCGCAAACTCCGGTGCAGGACGAATTTGGTCAGAGGTCAGGGAAAGCACATCAGATACGCCATCCACCACGATACCTACCACGCGCTGCCCCAGATTCAGAACGATCACCACGGTGTTGTCGTCGTAGTCAACGTCGCCCTGGCTGAACTTCACGCGCAGGTCCACGATTGGCACAATGACGCCACGCAGGTTGGTGACACCTTTAATAAACGCAGGCGTATTAGCGATGCGGGTAACCTGGTCGTAACCACGGATTTCCTGCACTTTAAGGATATCGATGCCGTACTCCTCATCGCCTAAAGTGAATACCAGGAATTCCTGCCCTGATGGCTCGCCCGCCAGTTTCGTTACATTACTCATACCGGTCATGTTATTACCTTCTACTTAATCAGGCGGCTGTGTACGCCACACGTTGTTCACGATTTAATCCCTGAAGCGCCGACACGTCGACGATCAGCGCCACGCTACCATCACCCAGAATGGTGGCGGCAGAAATACCCGGCACTTTGCGGTAGTTGCTTTCGAGGTTCTTCACCACCACCTGGTGTTGACCAATCAGCTGATCGACCAGCAGCGCGTAGCGGCGGCCCGCGCTTTGCAGGATCACAACGATGCCCTGCGTGGCCTCGGTCTTCGCCCCGTCCACTTCGAACACTTTCCACAGTTCCACCAGCGGCAGGTACTCACCGCGCACTTCGAGGACGCGCTCGCCGCCCGCCAGCGGATGCAGATCTTCTTCACGCGGCTGCAGGGATTCCATCACGGCGTTCAGCGGCAGGATAAAGACTTCGTCCGCCACTTTAACGGACATGCCGTCGAGGATCGCCAGCGTCAGCGGCAGCAGGATGCGAATGGTGGTGCCGGAACCCTGTTTAGACTGGATCTCAACGTGGCCGCCCATCTCCTGGATGTTACGTTTCACCACGTCCATGCCAACACCGCGTCCGGAGACGTCGGTCACCTGCTCCGCGGTAGAGAAGCCCGGCGCGAAGATCAGCATGCCCACTTCTTCGTCGGTCATGTTTTCATTGACCGCCATCCCCTGCGAAATCGCTTTTGCCAGGATGCGCTCGCGGTTAAGACCCGCGCCGTCGTCGGTCACTTCGATGCAGATGTTTCCGCCCTGGTGTTCCGCAGAGAGGATCAGGTTGCCGACCGGGGATTTACCGGCGGCAATGCGGTTTTCCGGCAGTTCGATCCCGTGGTCGAGGCTGTTACGCACCAGGTGCGTTAAAGGGTCAATAATGCGCTCGATCAGGCTCTTATCCAGTTCGGTTGAGCTGCCCATCAGGGTCAGTTCAATTTGTTTGTTCAGCTTGCTGGCAAGGTCGCGGACCAGACGCGGGAAGCGGCTGAAGACATATTCCATCGGCATCATACGGATGGACATGACCGATTCCTGCAGGTCGCGGGCGTTACGCTGCAGCTGACCCATGCTGGTAATCAGGTCGCCGTGCGTGACCGGATCCAGTTCGTTAGAACGTTGCGCCAGCATCGACTGGGTGATCACCAGTTCGCCAACCAGGTTAATCAGCTGGTCAACCTTCTCAACGGCAACGCGGATACTGGTTGACTCGCTGGAGCGAGCGGCAGGTTTCTCACCACGTCCACCTGGTGCCGCAGCCTCTTTTGGTACGGCCTTCAGCGCCGGGGCCGCAGGTGCCACAGCCGGTGCGGCAGCCTGAGCCACAACAGCCACCTCTTCCGCAGCGGCAGGGGCGTCAACCGCAGCAGTTTCGGTTTCGAAGGCAATCTGGTCAGCTTCAATCACGAAGCACAACACCGCTACGATATCGTCCTGGCCAATACCGTCATCAAGCGTCGCGGCCAGGCTGTCTTTGCCTTTTACCACGTTGCTTAACTTCGCCAGGTTGCCCAGCTCTTCTTCCAGCAGGTTAACTTCATTCTCTTTGAGGCGTGACAGCACAACGCGCAGTTTTCCCGTCTGTGCAGCGGCTGGCGCGGCCTCATCGACAGCAACCGCATCGACAACGCTCAGTTTCGCCGCAGGGACAACGGCTGCAGCGACCTCACCTTTTGCTTCCAGGGCGAGCTGGCGCAGCGCATTGCAGATGTATTCAAAGCTGGCGGCATCAGGCTCTGCCGAACTTTTATAGGCGTCGAGCTGTTCCTGCATAATATCTTTGGTTTCCAAAAACAGGTTGATAATGTCGGTATTGAGCTGCATCTCACCGCGTCGTGCTTCATCAAGCAGGTTTTCCATTAAATGGGTCGTTTCCTGCAGGATGGTAAATCCAAACGTTCCGGCTCCGCCTTTAATAGAGTGCGCCGCACGGAAGATGGCATTGAGCTGCTCGGAGTCCGGTGCTTCGGGCACCAAATCGAGCAAGTGTTGCTCCATATCGGCCAACAATTCGTCGGCTTCATCAAAGAATGTCTGGTAAAAATCGCTAATATCCATGCTCACGCTATCACCTCGGATTGGCTGGTGGCGATGTTGGAACGGCAGCCGAAGGAACGGCCCCAGGCTGTTTTAAATCGTCCAGTGACTCATTCTGACTTTCGGCGTTTTCATGCAGGATGGCCTGCTCCGCCTGCTGGTTCAGCACTAAAAGACTGATACGACGGTTGATGGCATCATCCGGCCCGCGGTCGGAAACGCGCATGGTTGCGGCCATGCCGACTACGCGCAGTACCTTGCCATCATCAAGCCCACCTACCACCAACTCGCGACGCGAGGCGTTGGCACGATCGGCAGAAAGCTCCCAGTTGCTGTATCCCTTCTCCCCACTGGCGTACGGGAAATCATCCGTGTGTCCTGACAGGCTGATTCGGTTAGGAATGCCGTTCAGCACCGGTGCAATGGCACGCAGAATGTCGCGCATATACGGTTCGACTTCCGCACTCCCGGTTTTAAACATTGGGCGGTTCTGGCTGTCGATAATCTGAATACGCAGCCCTTCCTGCACCAGGTCGATCTTCAGATGCGGGCGCAGCGCGCGCAGTTTCGGATCTGCTTCAATCAGCTGATCGAGATCGCCACGCAGTTTCTTCAGGCGCGCCTGCTCCATCTTTCTTTTCAGCTCGTCGATGTTCGGCTCTTTTTTAACCTCACCCTTCTGCTGGGTGTAATCATCGCCGCCGCCGGGGATCGGGCTGTCGCTGTTAGAGATACGCGGCCCGCCGGCTACCGCCGTTGCCAGCGGCGTGCGGAAATATTCGGCAATCTGGATCAGTTCTTTTGGGCTGGAGATGGAGATCAGCCACATCACCAGAAAGAACGCCATCATTGCCGTCATAAAGTCGGCGTACGCAATTTTCCACGAGCCGTGTGCGCCATGCCCGCCGCCCTTGTGCTTGCGTTTTTTTACGATGACGATCGGATGGGACTGGTTTTTCATGCGTCCTCAGTTGTCGTCTGTTGGTTTGGGTTTTTCACCGCACGCACGTGTTCTTCAAGCTCGATAAACGACGGACGCTCGCTGGAGTAAAGCGTTTTACGGCCAAACTCAACCGCGATCGGTGGCGCGTAACCGTTGAGGTTAGAGAGCAGCGTAATCTTCACGCACTGCATCATTTTGGTGGTTTCGGCGCTCTTCTGGCGCAGAACGCTTGCCAGCGGAGAGATGAAGCCGTACGCCAGCAAAATACCGAGGAAGGTTCCCACCATCGCGTGGGCAATCAGCGCACCGAGCTCGGCTGCCGGACGGTCTGCCGAGGCCAGGGCGTGAACCACCCCCATCACCGCTGCAACGATACCGAATGCAGGAAGCGAGTCGCCCACCAGCGCCAGGCTATTGGCCGGCACTTCTGATTCGCTTTCGTGGGTTTCGATCTCTTCGTCCATCAGCGCTTCGATTTCGAAGGTATTCATGTTGCCGCTGATGATCAGTCGCAGATAGTCGACGATGAAATCCAGCATCATCGCGTCAGCAAGAATACGCGGATAGCTGGCAAAAATTTCGCTCTCTTTCGGGTTTTCGATATCCCGTTCAAGCGAGAACATGCCCTGCTGACGCGACTTCGCCATCAGGCGATAGAGCAGTGCCAGCAGATCCATATACATGCTTTTCGTGTATTTCGAGCGACGGAACAGCAACGGAATTGCTTTCAGCGTGCCCTTGATCGATTTACCGTTGTTACCAACGATAAAAGCCCCTACCCCTGCGCCGCCGATGATAATAAGTTCAGCCGGTTGATAGAGTGCTCCAAGGTGCCCGCCGGTCATCATGTAACCGCCGAAAACTGTACCGAGAACTACCAGGTAACCTAATAAGATAAGCACGACATCATCCTTCCGCTAGTGACTATGGCAAGGATGTCCAGCTCGCAGCGTTGACCGATTGCGGGGTAAAAAAAAGCAGCGGTAATTGCTTACCGCTGCTGGAATCTTTCCCACACGTTCGGGTTAAACAGCCTGTTCGATCTGTTCATCCAGCAGTTGTGGAATAATATCGGCAGCATCCCGGGAAAGTTTACGTCTTTTTACTGCGCGGGATGGAGGCTGACATAAACTACAGGCGAAGCTGCCTGCAGGTTGATGAGCATGGGTAATAAAATTGCCATCGCAGCAGTTGCAGCGCGACAGCTCAAGCATTCCGCTCTCAACAAAACGCACCAGCGTCCATGCGCGGGTCAGCGCCAGCAGAGGGCCTTCTTCCTGCTGTGGGCATTGTTCAAGGTAAAGTTTGTACGCTTTGATCACGGCGTCAACGCCGCTACACAAACCGGTTTTGAGAAGATACTGCCAGGCATTACAGAACATGGAAGCGTGAATGTTCTGCTCCCACGTCATAAACCAGTCGGTAGAAAACGGCAGCATGCCTTTCGGCGGGGGACTACCACGTAACTCTTTGTACAGTTTGATGAGACGACCACGGCTCAGCTGAGTCTCGCTTTCCAGCATTTGTAAACGAGCACCCAGTGTAATCAGCTCCATAGCCAACTGTATGTCACGCGCTTCCTGAACAATGCTTTTCTCGCTCATTGCTAGGCCCTTTTCTTACGGGCTACGTCATCAGGCTGGCTGATTTCGTTAAGCAAGCGAGTGGAGAGAAGAATACCGGTATGGATCTGTTGAAGATCGTCCACACGGGACTCCTGCGTCAGACGCGTTATTGTCTGTGAATCATCGAAACGGAACTGGCAAACCAGTTGATTCGTTTCAGCCAGTTTAACCATCTGCGGGAGGGTTAAGCCGCCCAGCATGGTTGCCATTTCTTCGTTAATACCCAGACGAAACATCGCGGACGCCTTGTCCTGACTAATCAAACGCTGCGCGAGCAGTAAATACGACAAATTGATGTCATAGATATGTTTTAGCAACTCGGATGTATGCATTGTTCCCATCCCGAATAACCAACTATTATTTTTATGCGGAAAGACCGCACCCCGTGATGTCGCCGGGAAATCACCCGGTATAAAAAAGAAAAGGCTAAATGCATAGTTGAATTTAGGTTTGTATTCACTGAAACCGTAAGAGAGAAACCGCGAATGCGTCTCTTACATGATTTATCATTTCTTACAAATAACTAAGATTTTTCCTAATTCGACGCAAACTCTACTCGTCAGTTTTGCCACATACAATCCAGCTACCCTCAAATTTAAAAAAAATGTGATCTGCATCACACAATTTAAGTGAATATGACCCATAAATCCATCAGTATGACTTGTAATTTGTTCAATATTTCGCCAATCAGTACTGTTTTGTATTCTTAATTGACGAATACTCATGCAGACGGGTGATCCAAACTGGCATACAGCGTGCTTTTCCTGCCTTAAGCGACACGCTGAAACATTTACAACAACCCCCCTCTTCGTTAAACATTTTTCTTACCGTGAAAAAACATATAGTTATGCAGGAAGTACAAAAAAGATGTTTCAGGACGTGATCATTCGAAATGAGTTTGTAACGCATCAAAACGATTTAACAGTGAAAGCGCGAATTTGTGTGATTTACGTTAAGTTGTTAATTTTTTTCATTTAGACGCATTTTTCAGTTATTCTTCTTATAAGAATAATTAATGAATAATTATGATAAGCTTCACACTAATGTCGTATTCAGCTCTTGCAGAAGTGAAGATTTCGCGGTAAAGGTGGTTAAACGCTGTCTTTCAGACATCTAAGGAGTGCGCCATGAGTTACTCCCATCTTCTTGTTTCCGTAGCAGTTTCCCCCGAAAGTCATCAACTCGTCGCCAGAGCAGTTTCCATTGCCAGGCCCCACAATGCCCGCATCAGCCTTATCACACTGGCCGCAGAGCCTGAGATGTATAATCAGCTGGCCGCCCCCATGCTGGAGGATATTCGTGAGGTTCTGCAGGAAGAAACGCAGCAATTTCTGCGTGAATTAGTGGAAAAGGCACAATATCCGGTTTATGAGACAATTATTGCGACCGGGGAGCTTAACGCCCATATTCTCGACATGTGTCGCAAACAAAATATTGATTTAGTGATTTGCGGGAATCATAACCACAGCTTTTTTTCGCGCGCAGCCTGCGCGGCGAAATCTATTGTCGCATCAAGCCAGGTCGATGTGCTGTTAGTGCCGCTTGGGGGGTAATTAACCCCCCAGCGGAAAATCAGGCAAGTTTAGGGAAGGTCGCGATCTTTTTTTGCAGATCGCCTTCATGGCTTTGCGGAGCGATATCCCGGAGATCCTGAATAAAACGCGCCTGCCAGTGGTTAATGTCGTTCTTCCGGATCGTCTCCATCATGTCGGCATGGCGGGAAATACGTTCCGTGAGCGGCATTGTCAGGGCACGATTCAGCGCGTTAGCCACGTCATCCCTGTCGTAAGGGTTAACAATAAGCGCAGACGTGAGCTCATTTGCAGCCCCGGCAAACTGGGAAAGCACCAGAACCCCCGGGTCGGCAGGATCCTGGGCCGCCACATACTCTTTCGCCACCAGGTTCATCCCGTCGCGCAGCGGCGTGACCAGCCCAACGTCCGCATAGCGGAAAACCTTCATCAGGATCTTACGATCAAAATGCTGATTCAGGTAAAAGAGCGGCGTCCAGCCCAGCTGCCCGTAGCGGCCATTAATGCGCCCTGCTTCTGTTTCCAGCTGGTGGCGAATATCCTGATAGGCCTGAACCTCACCGCGCGACGTCGGCGCGATCTGGGTATAGCGGATTTTACCGTGGTGCTGCGGATATTTATCCAGCAGCGTTTCATACGCCAGGAAGCGTTCCGGCAGCCCTTTGGAATAATCAAGGCGCTCAACCGAGAAGATATTTTTCACGTGCTTAAGTTCATTCTTAAGCTGCGCAAGCTTCGGCGGCAGCGGACCTGAGGCCTGCTCCGCGATCTCGTCTGGTTCAATTCCTATTGGATACACCTCGGTGTGGAAGGTTTTCCCCCAGGCCGTGTGAGTTTTTCCGCCTTTTGTCACCAGACGGGCTTTCCCTGACACGGAGTCAAGGAATGCCAGGCGGTCATTTTCCGTCTGGAAGCCAAGCAAATCGTAGTCACACAGCGCCTCCAGCAGCTCTTCATGCGGTGGCAGCGCGGTAAAAATTTCCGGCGTCGGAAAAGGAATGTGCAGGAAGAAGCCAATCCGGTTATTCACCCCCCTCTTTCGCAGCTCTCTCGCGAAGGGTAGCAGGTGATAATCGTGGATCCATAAAATATCGTCTTCTTCTATTAATGGCAGCAGTTTATCCGCCAGCAGCGCATTCACGCGCGCGTAGCCTTCGAAGGATTCACGCTGAAATTTGACCAGGTCAAGACGATAGTGAAACGCAGGCCACAGGACGGCATTCGAGAACTGCGAGTAATACTCGTCATAGTCTTTCTCTTTTAATGCAAATGAAGCCCACGTAATGTTTCCGCGCGTCACCTTTTTAAGCGGCTTCTCTTCTTCACTGATTTCCCCACTCCAGCCAAACCACAGCCCGCCAGCGGCTTTCAAGGCACCTAACACCCCTACCGCCAGGCCACCCGCACTGGCTTTTTTGTCATCAGGCGGTGCGATTCGGTTAGAGACGACGACTAAGCGACCCATAATGGTTTCCCCCTTTGCTTTGCGCTATTTGTTGTTGTTGCTGGTTAGCGATGTCAGATATCCACTGCCAGACGCTGGCGACATCCGCCAGTCGCCATTCGGCAACGGTGTCACCAGGCCCCACCTTGACGGCGATACCTCCGGCCTGATTCACCACGCGAAACCCGGCCTCATCGGTCAGGTCATCCCCTAAGAAAACAGGCGTCCGGCCCTTAAATGGTGCCTCCGCCATAAATGCGGCGATGGCTGCACCTTTATTAATCCCCCTCGGTTTTAACTCGACTACGCATTTGCCCGGCTGCAGCGCCAGCTGTGGATGCGCATCCGCAACCGTATGAGCAAGCGCGAGCACGGCATCTTCGTGCTGCGGCGCCTGACGATAATGCAGGGCAAAGGCCATGCCTTTGGCTTCCAGCTCGGTGCCGGGCAGTACGGCCAGCGCTGCAGAGAGCTGCTTATGCAGCGTTTGCGTGAGTGCGTCGGGGAGTGAAACGATATGCGTGTGATCATGGATGTCGCGGCGCTCCGCTCCGTGTACACCGGCCAGCGGAAAGTGGTAAGGACTGGCGAGCATATCCAGCTCGGCCATTGAGCGCCCTGATATCAATGCCAGTGCTCCCTCGTTCATGAGCGAGAGCTGATGCAAATCCTGTAACACCGCCTCCGGAATAGACACCTGATCGGGGTGCGGTTTTATCCCGGCGAGCGTGCCGTCGAGATCAAAAAAGAAAGCATAATGTCCGGGCAGTACAGGCGGTGCGGTTAACATGTCAGCCACCCTTTTCCTCCTTACGGTTTACGAGAGGTAAACGCCTTTACCTCTTTCATAGCCATGTAAGTATAGACAGTGTGACGTGGCTCGCCATTTGACAACCGCCCCGCCAGTTTTACTGGCGGGGCGGTTCAGGGGTCAACTATGGTTATAAGTTGAGCAATAAAAGACGGAAAAAAGGGTTACACGGTACGCTTCGCTTTTTGCTTGTAACGGTCGAAAATCACCGCTGCCAGCAGGATCAGGCCACGTACCACGTACTGAGAGAACGGCGAAATATTCAGCAGGTTCATGGCGTTCTCCACCGTGCCTAAAATCAGGATACCGGCCACAACATATGAGATTTTTCCGATGCCTCCCTTGAGGGACACGCCCCCTAAAACGCAGGCCGAAATGACGATCAGCTCATAACCGATAGAGGTCATCGGCTGGCCGCTGGTCATACGCGAAGCCAGAATAATCCCCGCGGCGGCAGAAACCAGCCCTGAGAGCACAAAGATAATAATCTTGGTTCGCACCACCGGTACCCCTGCCAGGCGTGCCGCCTCTTCATTACCGCCGATCGCCAGCGTGTTACGGCCAAAGGTGGTTCGGTTGAGCAGGAAGCCGAACAGGATCAGGCAGGCCACGGTCAGCCAGATAGGCGCGGGCAGACCCAGCCAGTTGGCGTAACCCAGGGTAAAGAAGCGCTCGTCTTCAATCCCCACGGCTTTACCGTCGGAGATGATATAGGCCAGCCCGCGGACAATTTGCATTGTCGCAAGCGTGGTTATCAGGGCGTTAATCTTCAGGCGAGCGATAACAAAACCGTTCACCAGACCGCTGATGACGCCGAGCAGCAGTCCGGCCAGGACGCCAATCCACAGGCTCTCCGTCATGTTGATTACCACGGCCGTCGTGACGCCCGCACAGGCAATCACCGACGCCACCGACAGGTCAAAATCGCCGGAGGCCAGACAGAACAGCATACCGCAGGCCACCATCCCGGACATGGAAATAGCCAGCCCCAGCCCCTTCATATTAATGAAGGTGGCAAAATTAGGGACGAAAATAGCACAGGCGAGGAACAGCGCGGCAAAGACGACCAGCATGCCGTACTGATCCCAGATACGCCCAAAACTCAGCGCCGATTTCGATTTCGGCGCCCCGGATGTAGTAACAGAGGACATCATTAACTCCTTACTCAGGCGACAGCCTGGCTGACTTTAGGCATGGCGAGGTTCAACGCCTGTTGTTCATTCGCCTGTTCATGAAGTAATTCACCGGCAATTTCGCCTTCACGCATCACCACAATGCGGTCGGCCACGCCAAGCACCTCCGGCAGATCGCTGGAGGCGAAGAGCACCGCCACGCCGCGCTTTGCCAGTTCATAGATCACGTTATAGATCTCGTGTTTTGCCCCCACATCGATACCGCGCGTCGGCTCGTCCAGCAAAATCACCTTCATATCCTCTGACAGCCAGCGGCCTAAAATGGCTTTCTGCTGATTTCCGCCGGAAAGATTCATGATCAGCTGTTCCGGACCCGGCGTTTTGATATTCAGCGAGCGAATATGGTGGTCGGCGTTGCTCGACTCCCAGCTATCGTTTATCAGGCAGCCTGCGCGAATAAACTTGCGGCGAGCGGAAATATTGATGTTGTCGCGTACCGAATGCACCGGAATGATCCCCTCTGCTTTACGGTCTTCCGGGCAGAGCATCATGCCCGCCCCGATCGCGTGGGCCGGTTTCTGAATATCTACCCGTTCGCCGTCAATGGAGACCTGACCATCGGTAATACGGGTACCGCCGAACAGACCTTTCATCAATTCGCTGCGCCCGGCGCCCACCAGACCAAACAGGCCGACGATTTCGCCGCTGCGAACCGATAACGAAATCGGCGTTCTGACGCCCGGTGCTTTTACGCTATCCAGGCGCAGGCGTTCCGGACCGTACTGGCGCGGCTGCCAGTGATAGATGTCACCCAGCTCGCGTCCGACCATTGCCTGAACCAGCTGGTCATGGTTCACCTGCGCCATGTCGGTAAAGGTGCGCACATAGCGTCCATCTTTAAACACGGTGATGGCATCGCTCAGGGCAAAAATCTCTTCCATTCGGTGCGAAACGTACAGGATCGTACGGCCTTCCTGACGCAATTCGCGGATCACGCGGAACAGATTTTCGATTTCACGCTTAGAGAGCGAACTGGTGGGTTCATCAAAGGCAATAATTCTGGCGTTACGCGCCAGCGCCTTGGCAATTTCAACCATCTGCCACTGGCCGATGGAGAGATATTTCAGCGGCGTCTGGGGATCGACGTCCAGACCCAGGTGTTTAAGCTGCAGCCCCGCTTCATAATTAAGTAGCGAACGATTCACCACGCCGCCTTTATGCGGGAGCTGTCCTAGATAGATATTTTCCGCCACGGTCATCTCAGGGATGAGGTGCAGCTCCTGATAGATAATGGCAACCCCTGCATTGAGCGCCGCCGTGGTATCTGCAAACGCCAACTCTTCGCCGCGAATGGCCAGCGTGCCGGTAGTGGGCGCGTAGTTGCCGCTGAGGATCTTCAACAGCGTGGATTTACCCGCGCCGTTTTCCCCCATCAGGGCGTGAACCTGGCCGGCATAGCAGTCGAAGCTGATATCGGTCAGCGCGTTCACACCGGGGAAAGTTTTCCCGATGCCGCGAAAAGAGAGATACGGATCAGACTGTTGCATAACGTCTCCGTGATTCCTGTAGTGTGCACGTCTGGCCCCTCACGATGTATGAGGGGCGCAATCACAGCGTATTACTTACCGCCCAGTCCTTTTTTCGCCAGCTCCTCTTTGAAGTTGTCGCGGGTGATCAGCACCACGTCGGTCACTTCGGTAAATTTCGGCGGTTCGGCCCCTTTGGTGACCCAGTTGTAGAGCATCTCACTGGATTTGTAGCCGTGAACGTCCGGGCTTGGCAGCAGAGAACCGTAGAAACCGGTAGCCTGCGCTTTGGACAGCTCGCTGACGGCGTCAACGCCGTTGATGCCAATCCCGATCACGTCAGGCGCTTTGAAGCCCTGGCCTTCCGTCGCGCGTACCCCGCCCAGCACGGTGTTGTCGTTCATGCCGACCACCAGCCAGTGTTTGACCTCCGGATGCTGGACGAGCATAGAGTTCGCGGCGTCGAAAGCGCCTGGGATATCGTTGGATTTGGTTGGGACCTTATAGATCTGTTTTTCCGGGAAGCCGGCTGCTTTTAGCGCATCCATTGAACCGGTAGTACGACGACGTGCGGTGTCCAGCTCGTCAGCCGTGATAGCCATCACCGCGGTCTCTTTGACATCCCAGCCGCGCTTTTGCATCTCTTTATAGAGCTCCTGGCCCTGGCGTTCGCCAATTTTTGTCGCCGCCATCATGACCAGCGGGACGGTATCCATCGGCTTGCCTTTAGCGTTGACGAACTGATCGTCAACCGCGATGACCTTCATGTCGTAACCGCGCGCCTTCGCCGCAATCGCCGATCCCAGCTTTGGATCAGGGGTACAGATAACGAAACCTTTTGCACCGCTGGCCGCAAGGCTGTCGATGGCGTTCAGGGTTTTTTCGCCGTCAGGCACGGCGATTTTAATGACTTCAAAACCTAAATCTTTCCCGGCTTTATCTGCGAATTTCCACTCAGTCTGGAACCAGGGCTCTTCGGGCTGTTTTACCAAAAAACCGAGTTTTAAATTCTCAGCGATAGCGGATTGTGACATAACGGCAGCCAGACCGATGGCCGCCAGCGCTTTAGTAAATTTGTGCATGGTAAACTCCAGCTTTAGCATTCTTTTCTGTAGGGAATATGTGCGTGCTTCTAATTTAATCGGACTTAAAACAAGGCATTAGCGCTTACCTCGTCATAAGCGTTATTGCTGGTGATAGTTTTAGCGGGAAATTAATCATCCATAAGAGAGCCCCATCACACCGCAGAATTACAGTAATTGCGTACATAAATTCAGCGAAAAATGACATAAAAAAGGCAGGATTTGTCAGACAAATGGAAGGGGGTTAAGCAGAATTATCCATAAGATTAGCTAAGATATCCCTGATGCTCCTCAGCGGGCAAAACGGCGCCTGGCATTAAACGGGTTCACATGCTGTTTTATCAAGAATGTATAACGCACCAGGAAAAACGTTATTCCGCAGAATTTGATTTAGCGCAATTTTATTGGCACATCATATATTCGAAACGATTAAGCCGTATTTCTCTTTTTCACGGAGCATTATTCCAACTTAATATTTTCGAAAGAGTAACAGTGTGTCACCTCAGTAAAAAACCTTAATATTTAGACACTTAAAAAGCACTCACTTCATGGCGAGCTAATTGCTTTTCTGTACTATATTAAGCTTTGTAATGTATGGTAAACACAGCCTAATTAAGAGTTTTCTTAGACCACAGACAAGGGTATGCTTATTTATATCGAACACAGGAAGTGTATTTCGGTCGACTTCGGTCACGGCAGAATGTGTATTTCTGCTCTTTTCTTCATATTTGCCTGGCGCTCAGGTTAAGCAACGGACATCACGTCCCACAGTCAATAAGGATATGAGTATGGCTACCCAAACGATGATGCAAAAACTTAACGCGCAGATGAACCTTGAGTTCTACGCCTCGAATCTGCACCTTCACTTAAGTGCATGGTGTGCCGAGAATAGCCTCACGGGATCTGCCACATTCTTTCGCTCTCAGGCGCAAAGTAACGTCACTCATATGATGCGTGTCTTTAACTTCCTGAAAGCCGCAGGGGCAAATCCTGTCGTTAAAGCTCTTGATGGGATCAACGAGAACTACTCTTGCCTGGAAGAACTGTTTCAGAAAACGCTTGAAGAGTATGAACAACGCTGCAGCACCCTCAGCAAACTGGCCGATGAAGCCAAAGCGCAGCAGGACATTACGACGCTCAGATTCTTACGCGATATGGATAAAGAGCAGCAGCAGGATGGCCTTCTGCTGAAGACGCTGGCGGATGAGATCCATAATGCGCAGCAGGCGGGTTTATGTCCTGAGCAAACCGACCGTCATCTGCTCGACATCGTGGCGGTGCAGCACCACTGAGTTTTTTGGCCTGCTCCCATCCGGAGGAGCAGGCTCCCTTCCCCTCTCCAACCTTCTGCTTTTGCTGAAATTTAACAAATCAGATCTGGCTCCCAATGATTAACCACACAACGTGTGATGATTTATTTAGTTACATAATCATTGACGAGGGAGCATCATGATCACCATTGAGTTTGTTGTCATTCTCCTCTGCCTGCTGACGGGTACGCGTTTCGGCGGAATGGGGCTTGGGTTAATCAGCGGTATTGGTCTTTTTATTTTATGTTTTGTCTTTGGTCTGCAGCCGGGTAAACCGCCGGTTGACGTTATGCTGACCATCCTTGCGGTGATTGGCTGTGCCGCTACCCTGCAAACGGCGGGCGGTCTCAACGTCATGATGCAGTTTGCTGAACGTCTTCTGCGCAAACACCCGCAGCACATCACCCTGCTCGCCCCTTTCACCACCTGGATGCTAACCTTTCTGTGCGGCACCGGGCATGTGGTCTACACCATGTTCCCCATCATTGCGGATATCGCCCTGAAAAAAGGGATCCGCCCGGAGCGCCCTATGGCCGTGGCATCGGTCGCGTCGCAGATGGCGATCACGGCCTCCCCCGTTTCCGTTGCCGTCGTGTCGCTGGTCTCCATCCTGGCGGCCCAGCATGGGCTCGGCCACGCGTGGGGGATCCTGGAAATACTTGCCGTCTCGGTTCCCGCTTCACTTTTTGGCGTGGCCATAGCGGCCCTGTGGAGCTTACGCCGTGGGAAAGATCTGGCCGATGACATGGAGTTTCAGGAAAAGCTGAAAGATCCTAAGCAGCGCGAATTTATCTACGGCGGAACGGAGACGTTAATGAATCAACGTTTTCCTAAACAGGCCTACTGGTCCACGTGGATTTTCTTTGCCGGTATTGCCGTGGTCGTTCTGTTGGGTGCATTCCCTGAACTGCGCCCCGCCTTTGAAGTGAAAGGCAAAATGACGGCGCTGTCGATGAACCTTGTCATTCAGATGATGATGTTAATTGCGGGCGCGGTGATGCTGATGGCCTGCAAGGTCAATGCGTCGGCCATTTCCAACGGCGCGGTATTCAAAGCCGGTATGGTCGCGATCTTCTCTGTGTTCGGCGTGGCGTGGATGAGCGATACCTTTTTTCAGGCACATCTCGAGGAGTTAAAGCTGGCGCTGGAAGGCGTGGTGAAAAGCCACCCGTGGACGTATGCCATTGTACTGTTTCTGGTGTCGAAACTGGTGAACAGCCAGGCGGCGGCGCTGACGGCCGTTGCGCCTATGGGCCTCATGCTGGGCATCGACCCGAAAATGCTGATCGCCTTTTTCCCGGCATCATACGGCTATTTTGTGCTGCCAACCTATCCAAGTGATTTGGCCTGCATCGGTTTTGACCGGTCAGGCACGACCCGCATCGGGAAATTTATCATCAACCACAGCTTCATTTTGCCAGGGCTGATTGGCGTGAGCTGCGCGTGCGCGGCGAGCTACCTGCTGGTCCAGACGTTCTTCTGACAGCATCAAAGGGCGACACGTACCGTCGCCCATTTCCCTGCTTTAGTGGGATTCACCCTGCGGCGTGAATCGCAGTTCGATCAGCGCGATGGCTTTCTGGATCGCACGAAGCGTTACCGGATCTGCGGCAGCAGGATGGCTGGCGAAATCGATGTTTTTGAGCTGGGTAGACATCTTCTCGCGCACTTCGACCGGCGCAATCACGTCCAGAACATCAAGGATTTGTTTGATAACCAGCTGACAGGCGACAACGTCAGAGACAAGTTCCTGATCGGCGCTCAGGTTTTGTGACATGGGGGCTTTCTCCTTATTTAAAGGCCGCCATAGTACCAAAACACGCCCCCTGACATCTTCCCTTCAATGCCTGCAGGTATAAAAAAACCTGCCGAAGCAGGTTTTTTTATCAGAACATGGCGCCCGGCGGCACGTCTTTGAACGTGCGGCAGTAATTGGCCCACATGCTTTTCAGGATTTTGCGCAGTTTCACGATGAGGCTCCATTAACTTGTTATACAACTTTATTGTCAATGCGCCTATAATATGACCATTGTCACAAAAATCAATATTTTTGTGATTCACATCACAATTTTCTTAGCGTGTGGCCTGACAGCGTTCATCCCGGACCCGTTGCAAAGAGTGAGGGCAGATTGTCCGGCTATTCCAGGCATTGCAGCGGGCATCTGCGGGTACGATAACATATTTCCATCCACTCAGAGCGAACCATGAAAAGAGTCATTGTAGCCGGCACACTCCTGCTGCTCGCGGGGTGCAGTATTAACCGCCAGGCTGAAGTCAGCAGCCTCGACGCGCCGAACGGCATCGTCCGCCTCGATTACGGCCAGGCAGCGCTGCAAAATGCGTATTCCGATGAGTATGTGAACAACGGCACGGCGGCAAAAGCGTGTCAGAGCATGGGGTATGCCACCGCCTCAGCCTATGGTCAGCCCATTAAAACCTGTACCCTGACAAGCGGTTCTCTGTGCCTGAACGAGAGCGTGACTATCCAGTACAAATGTATGGGTTACGCCGTTAATCCTAAGTCAAATAATCCGTGGTATTAATCGAAGCTGCCAGCGTGTGCTGGCAGTTTATTTCATTACGAACAAAAATAATTCTCATTAATACATTATAAAAATCGCCAATGCGTTTTATTCCCATTCGTATTTTGAATAAATAAAATAATAATTTTACGTTTTGCAAATAATTAAATAACAAATTATAGTGTCGCTCATTGTGGACCAGAAATAATAATCCGGAGCGTCAACATGCTGAAAACTGAAATGATCGACAAGCTCAACGCACAAATGAATCTTGAGCTTTTTTCATCCCTGCTCTACCAGCAGATGAGCGCCTGGTGCAGCTACCACAGCTTCGAAGGTGCGGCCGCGTTTCTGCGTCGTCACGCTCAGGAAGAGATGACCCACATGCAGCGTCTGTTTGATTATCTGACAGATACGGGCAGCCTGCCGCGCATTGACACCGTGGCCTCACCGTTTGCTGAGTATAATTCTCTCGATGAACTGTTCCGCGCCACCTACGAGCACGAGCAGCTGATCACCCAGAAAATTAACGAACTGGTTCATGCTGCGATGACCAGCCAGGATTATCCAACCTTTAATTTCCTGCAGTGGTACGTCGCTGAACAACACGAAGAAGAGAAGCTGTTTAAATCCGTGCTGGATAAATTATCTCTGGTGGGGAAATCTGGCGAAGGTCTTTACTTTATTGATAAAGAACTTTCCACTCTCGATACTCAGAATTAATATCAGCGCGGTGTCGGTTTCCGGCACCGCGTTAATTTACATACACCCCGCACAGCTGGTGCAGCGCCAGTCGTGGGGATTCACGGCCTGGTAAAAATAGCGGTAGCTGGCCGTCTCGAGCGGAATACCCACCTCGAAGAACATATCCGTTAACCAGTCGACATTCTCGATTATCCACTCATCTTCCTGTAAGCCTTGCGCAAAGGTTTCATCTTCAGGATCGATAACCGAATAGATCCCCCAGGTGCCCATATCCTTTTCGCAACGGGACTCGGGAAGATTCAGGGGCTGGTTCTGCCAGCTGATTATCCAGTGGCCATGGCACAACAGGTTACCTCCCCGACTCCACGCCGCGGTAAAAGGATTCTCACCTGCCATAAAACCCTCACTTAATTTGATAATTTATACTTATTGTTTACGTTACGCCGGAATGTCGCGCAGCAACATTGCCCTTATGAAGTAGGCAGAAACCTATAAAGGATCAGATGGTCATTATTTCGTAAACCATTCATTACACTACTTGTAACGGTGATTTGACGAATTACGGCTTTTCCCTTACTCTGCGCCGCAGATTTTGTCGCGGTTAAGCATCGTTGTAGAGGAAAGCGTGAAAAACAGAACCCTGGGAAGTATTTTTATCGTCGCCGGAACGACGATTGGCGCAGGAATGCTGGCAATGCCACTGGCAGCCGCGGGCGTGGGATTTGGCATGACCCTGCTGCTACTGGGAACGCTCTGGGCGCTGATGTGTTACACCGCCCTGCTGCTGCTTGAGGTTTACCAGCACGTGCCAGCCGACACCGGGCTGGGTTCGCTTGCGGCGCGCTATCTGGGACGCTACGGCCAGTGGATAACCGGCTTTAGCATGATGTTCCTGATGTACGCCCTGACCGCCGCTTACATTAGCGGCGCCGGGGAATTGATCGCCTCCAGCGTCAACGACTGGTTTGGCTCTGACATTACCCCTGCAACGGGCGCCATCTTCTTTGCACTCATCGGCGGCGGCGTGGTCTGTGTGGGAACGTCGCTGGTCGATCTGTTTAACCGCTTTCTGTTCAGCGCCAAAATTCTCTTCCTGATTATCATGCTGGTGCTGCTGGCCCCGCACGTGCACAAGGTCAACCTGCTGACGCTGCCGCTGGAAAAAGGTCTGGCGCTCTCCGCTATCCCGGTCATTTTCACCTCGTTTGGCTTCCACGGCAGCGTGCCGAGCATCGTCAGCTATATGAACGGCGATATCCGCAAGCTGCGCCGCGTTTTTGTTATCGGCAGCGCGATCCCGCTGATCGCCTATATTTTCTGGCAGCTGGTGACGCTGGGCAGCATTGACTCTTCAACCTTTATTGGGCTGATGGCGCAACACGCTGGCCTGAACGGTTTTCTGCTGGCCCTGCGCGAGGTCGTCACCTCCCCGCACGTTGAGCTGGCGGTACACCTGTTTGCCGACCTGGCGCTGGCAACCTCGTTCCTGGGCGTGGCGCTCGGCCTGTTTGATTACCTGGCCGACCTGTTCCAGCGTCGTAATACCGCCGCGGGACGGTTACAGACGGGCGCAATCACCTTCCTACCACCGCTGGCGTTCGCGCTGTTTTACCCGCGCGGGTTTGTGATGGCGCTGGGGTACGCAGGGGTAGCGCTCTCGATCCTTGCCCTCCTCCTCCCCTCCCTGCTGGCATGGAAAAGCCGTCAGCAGCACTCTCAGCAGGGGTACCGCGTGGCGGGGGGAAAACCGCTGCTGTGCGTTGTGTTTGGCTGCGGGGTGGTGATTATTCTGGTGCAGGTGTTGATTGCAGCAGGGATGCTGCCGGAAGTGGGTTGAATAAAAGGGGCTGTCATCAGCCCCTTTTTTATCAGTGCAAACAGCAGCTCTTAAACTTCTTCCCGCTGCCGCAAGGACACGGATCGTTACGCCCGACTTTCGTACCGTTCACAATCGGCTTCTTCGCTTCCGGCTGCTGCGGGTTGTTTACCCAGTAATTATACAGGCGCAGCGCCGCAGGCTGGATGCTCTCGATGCTGGCGATATATTCCTCTTCGGACAGTTCATCCAGCTTTTCGCTGTTCTCTTCCGTCCCGTGCAGCGCAATCACATCAAGATCGGCCTTCAGGGCTTCCGGCAAGGCTGACCAGTCCGTCAGAGCCACACCGCGCATGTAGCCATAGCACCACTCTTCCACCACGGTATAACTCTCACCGTCCACGTCGTTATAGCCAAACATCGGTTCGAACTGATCCGGGTATTCGCTCAGACGTTCGGCAATATCGTTCATGTGCTTAAAGCAGAGATCGATAAAACGGTTCATCTCACGATCGTTTTTCCAGCGCGGAATGTACTTCTCGCCCCCCCACACCGCCACCAGCCAGGCATCTGGCTCAACGACAACAGGACCGGAAAGCACTGCGGTAAGCATGCCGTCCAGTTCGGACACGTCAATCACGGACGCGTCATCATGACCGTAAGACATTAACGTCTCTTCAAGCCACGCCATTTCGCTTTCATTCAATGGGCCTTCAGTCATCGCTGATACTCCTGCAAAAAAGGAAACGATCCTAACACATATCTCACCCCTCTCCGGGCTGAAGTTTAGGTCTTTATTGCTGCAAAAACGTGCAAACCGTGACCTTTGCACAACTTATGGGCTTTATTGTTAACGATATGTGATCTCCGCTGTAATTTCTTCTCCTCCCTTAAGGCGGCATAACGAGGCGCTCTATACTCAAACATGTCACATGCCCGTCAATGGGTTAACCATTCTGGCAACGTTTTTGCTTAACGTTCTTCGCGCGTCTCTGCGCAGGGAAATCTCGCCGTAATATGCAGGATGCCGTCTGTATCTTGTTCGTTTAGTGCATTTTGTTCTTGCTCGTGTTTCGGATTGGCTGCGCCGTCGGGCGTTCGGGTTTACGCCGTGGTGCAAAAACCTCTTTGCTAAGGAACATAATAATGTCGCTGAAATTTATCAGAACTCCTCTTTCTCTTGTGTTGGCCGGTTGCCTGGTGACGGCGTTTTCCGCCCGGGCAGATATTGTGATTGGCGTGGCCGGGCCGTTCACGGGCCCGAATGCCACCTATGGCGATCAGTACTGGCACGGCGCAACGCAGGCCGCTGAAGACATTAATGCCGCAGGCGGCATTAACGGCGAGAAGATCAAACTGGTTCAGGGGGATGATGCCTGTGAGCCTAAGCAGGCCGTCGCCGTTGCCAACCGTTTAGTTGACCAGGATAAAGTCAACGCCGTGGTCGGCCATTTCTGCTCCTCTTCCACCATGCCCGCCTCCGAGGTGTATAGCGACGCGGGCATTATTGCGATTACTCCCGGCTCCACTAACCCGCTGATTACCGAACGCGGCATGAGCGACATGTTCCGCATGTGCGGCCGCGACGATCAGCAGGGCCAGGTTGCCAGCGACTTCATCATCGACAAGCTGAAAGCCAAGCGTGTGGTGATTATTCACGACAAAGACACCTATGGTCAGGGTCTGGCTGACGCCACCAAAGCGGCGCTGGCGAAACGCGGGGTTCAGGATGTGATGTACGAAGGGTTATCCCGCGGTGAAAAAGACTTTAACGCGCTGGTGACGAAGATCGGCGCGCAAAAACCGGACGTCGTATTCTTCGGTGGCTGTCACCCGGAAGCCGGTCCGCTGGTTCGCCAGATGCGTGAACAGGGCGTGCAGGCC
The DNA here is from genome assembly GCF_034107425.1 of Enterobacter sp. 148H3. Classification (NCBI taxonomy): domain Bacteria; kingdom Pseudomonadati; phylum Pseudomonadota; class Gammaproteobacteria; order Enterobacterales; family Enterobacteriaceae; genus Enterobacter; species Enterobacter sp. 148H3. Next base: position 189,094 of record NZ_JAWNEI010000009.1, read on the forward strand.
AAATTCTTCTCCGGTGACTGTATCGTCAACGAGGAGATGGTGACCGCGGCGGGCGGCCCGCAGTACACCAACGGCATTTACATGACCTTCGGTAAAGACCCGCGCCTGATCCCGGACGGTAAAGCGGTAATCGAGAAATTCCGCGCCGGTAAATTCGAGCCGGAAGGTTACACCCTTTACTCCTATGCCTCCGTACAGGCCATTGCCGCGGCCTTCAAGGCCACCGGCGGCAAGGACTCTGCCAAAGCCAGCGAGTGGCTAAAGGCCAATTCCGTCGACACGGTGATGGGCAAAAAAGCCTGGGACAGCAAAGGCGACCTGAAGGTCTCTGACTACGTGGTTTACCAGTGGGACGACAAAGGAAAATATAAGGAAGTGCAGTAACGGGACGGAGTCACGCTCAACGTCGGCGGGCCTGCCCGTCGGCGCGTAATAAACATCAGGCTGCGCGTCTCGCGCGGCCTATAAAACGAGCGCGCTAAGATGAGTACATTCTTCCTGCAACAGTTAATCAATGGCTTAACGCTGGGTTCCGTCTACGGCCTGATCGCCATCGGCTATACCATGGTGTACGGCATTATCGGCATGATTAATTTCGCCCACGGCGAAGTGTATATGATTTCCGCCTATCTCTGCGCCATTGGCCTGGCGCTGCTCTCGTTCTTCGGACTGCAGTCCTTCCCGCTGCTGATCCTCGGGACGCTGGTGTTCACGATTGTGGTCACCGGGGTGTACGGCTGGACCATCGAGCGTATCGCCTACAAGCCGCTGCGTAACTCCACGCGCCTGGCGCCGCTGATCTCCGCCATCGGGATGTCGCTTATCCTGCAAAACTACGCGCAGCTGAGCCAGGGCCCGCGCCAGCAAGGGGTGCCGACCATGCTGGACGGCGTGATTCGCCTGCATCTGGGCGACGGGTTCGTGCAGATAACCTACACCAAAGTGTTTATTCTGGTGGCCTCGTTTGCCGGCATGCTGGTGCTCACCTGGATAATCAATCGTACCCGGCTGGGGCGAATGTGCCGCGCGGTCCAGCAGGATCGTAAGATGGCCTCCATTCTGGGGATTAACACCGACCGGATTATTTCGCTTGTCTTTGTTATCGGCGCGGCGATGGCGGGCCTGGCGGGGGTGCTGATCACCATGAACTACGGCACCTTTGATTTCTACGTCGGGTTCGTGATCGGTATAAAAGCCTTTACGGCGGCGGTACTCGGCGGCATCGGCTCCCTCCCTGGCGCCATGCTCGGTGGCCTTATCCTGGGCGTGGCGGAAGCCCAGTTTTCGGGCATGGTGAACTCGGACTATAAAGACGTCTTCTCGTTCGGCCTGCTGGTCATGATCCTTATTTTCCGTCCCCAGGGACTGCTCGGGCGCCCGGTTGTGGCCAAGGTGTGAAGGAGAGAATGATGACATCACACGGCTTTTCACTTAAACGCTGCATGTTGGACGCGATCTTTTCCGGGCTGGTTGCGCTGATTATCTTCGGCCCCATTGCGGGCGTGGTGCTGGACGGGTACAGCTTTACCTTCGCCGGGCAGCGCCTGGCCTGGATGGTGGGCACCGTAATGCTCGGACGTTTTCTGTTGAGCGCCTTTTTAGGTACCGCCGCGGGCGCCCGTTTCCAGGCACGCTTCGAAGCCGATAGCGCAGGCGTATATGTCCGGCCACCGGAATACAAAAGCCGCATGCGCTGGATTATTCCTCTGGTGATTGCTCTTGCGATTTGCTTTCCGTTTGTTGCCACTAAATATGTGCTGACCGTCGCCATTCTCGGGCTGATCTACGTGCTTCTCGGTCTGGGGCTGAACATCGTCGTGGGTCTGGCCGGTCTGCTGGATCTGGGATATGTCGCGTTCTACGCGATTGGGGCGTACGGTCTGGCGCTGGGGTACCAGTATCTCGGCTTAGGTTTCTGGAGCATGCTGCCGCTGGCGGCGATCATGGCCGCCGCCGCAGGCGCCCTGCTCGGTTTCCCGGTACTGCGCATGCACGGTGACTATCTGGCCATCGTCACCCTCGGGTTCGGGGAGATTATTCGCCTGATACTGAACAACTGGCTGACCTTCACCGGCGGACCCAACGGCGTGTCGGCCCCTCCCCCCACTTTTTTCGGCCTGGAATTTGGACGACGCGCGAAAGAAGGCGGCGTGCCCTTCCACGAATTTTTCCACCTGACCTACAACCCGAACATGAAGTTTATTTTTATATACGCGGTGCTGTTTCTGGTGGTGATGCTGGTGCTCTACATTAAGCACCGCCTGACGCGCATGCCGATTGGTCGGGCGTGGGAAGCGCTGCGTGAAGACGAAATTGCCTGCCGCTCAATGGGGCTGAATCATGTTCTGGTTAAGCTTTCCTCCTTTACGCTGGGCGCGTCGACCGCGGGCATTGCCGGGGTGTTCTTCGCCACCTATCAGGGGTTCGTGAATCCTACCTCGTTTACCTTCTTTGAATCGGCACTGATCCTCGCCATTGTGGTGCTGGGCGGTATGGGCTCTACGCTTGGCGTGGTGTTGGCCGCCTTTGTGCTCACGGTAACGCCGGAACTGCTGCGCAGTTTTGCCGAGTACCGCGTCCTGCTGTTTGGCATGCTGATGGTGGTGATGATGATCTGGCGTCCACGCGGTTTGATCCGCATCAACCGCAACGGGTTTGCCGTGCGTAAGGGCGTCGCACCATGAACGGAACGATACTGCGCGTTGAACATCTGATGATGCACTTCGGCGGGATTAAAGCGCTAAACGACGTCAACCTGGACGTGAAGCGTGGCTCCATTACCGCCCTGATTGGGCCAAACGGAGCGGGAAAAACAACTGTGTTTAACTGCCTGACGGGCTTCTACAGAGCCTCCGGCGGCAACATTTTATTTAATACCCGCCATAAAACGACCAACGTCATTCAGGTCCTCGGACAAAAATTCCAGCCCGGCGACTGGATTAACCCCGCGCAGTTCGGGCTGCGTCTGTTCTACAAAATGTTCGGCGGCACGCATCTGGTCAACCGTGCCGGGCTGGCGCGCACGTTTCAAAATATCCGTCTTTTTCGCGAGATGTCGGTCGTGGAAAACCTGCTGGTGGCGCAGCATATGCGCGTTAACCGCAATCTGCTTGCCGGGATCCTGAATACGCCGTCCTACCGGCGGGCAGAAAGCGACGCCCTGGACAGAGCCTTCTACTGGCTGGAAGTGGTAGATCTGGTGGAGTGCGCCAATCGCCTGGCGGGAGAGATGTCCTACGGCCAGCAGCGGCGACTGGAAATCGCGCGGGCAATGTGTACCGGGCCGGAAATGATCTGTCTGGATGAACCCGCAGCCGGACTGAACCCGGTTGAAACGCATAAGCTGAGCAGCATTATTCGCTTTCTGCGGGATCATCATGACATCACGGTATTGCTGATTGAGCATGATATGGGGATGGTGATGGAAATTTCGGACGACATTATCGTGCTCGACCACGGCGATGTGATTGCCAGGGGGAAACCCGAGCAGATCCAGCATGATGAAAAGGTCATTGCCGCCTACCTGGGTACGGACGAAAGTGAGGTCTCCCTATGAGCGAACCGCTGCTGGCTTTTCGCGAAGTGGATGTCTTTTACGGCGTCATTCAGGCACTGAAGCAGGTCTCCCTCGAGGTGAATAAGGGGGAAACCGTGGCGCTGATCGGCGCAAACGGCGCGGGAAAATCGACATTGCTGATGTCCATCTTTGGCCAGCCGCGTATCCGCAGCGGGCAGATCCTTTTCGGCGGTGAAGATATCAGCCATAAATCCACCCACTACGTCGCGTCCGGCGGCATTGCGCAGGCGCCTGAAGGCAGACGAATTTTTCCGGATATGACCGTTGAAGAGAATCTGCTGATGGGGACTATCCCCATCGGCAGCCAGTTTGCGGCTGAAGATATGCAAACCATGTTTGACCTTTTTCCTCGCCTGAAAGAGCGGCGCAAGCAGCGCGCGATGACCATGTCCGGTGGCGAACAGCAGATGCTGGCGATCGCCCGGGCGCTTATGAGCCGTCCGAAGCTGCTGCTGCTGGATGAACCGAGCCTCGGTCTGGCGCCGATTGTGGTGAAACAGATCTTCCAGACCCTGCGCGAGCTGGCCCGTAACGGCATGACCATTTTTCTGGTGGAGCAAAATGCGCATCACGCTCTGAAGCTCTCTGACCGCGGGTATGTGATGGTAAACGGACAGATCAGGTTGACCGGCAGCGGCGAGGAGCTGCTGGGGAATCAGGAGGTGAGGAAGGCGTATTTGGGCGGGGTGTGATGTGATACCTGCCTAATGCGCTTATACAGTGATGGACCATTTCGGCACATACGGAATAGAAGAATTAGAGGATACCTTAGTCGATATCGCCTCTTTATTTAGATTGCTTCCGGCAATTCTTACAGGTTTGCTAGTAAGGAAAGTAGTAAAACGAATCTAATTTATGAGCCTTCAGGGGTAGCGTCGAAGGATTCTTTTGACCCGGAAACGCAAAACCCCTAATCGTTGGATGTCCAACTTTCGGGGTTCACTTCATTTCGGTGGTCACACGATAACGTCGTTAAATAAAACTGTCGTCGTCATTGCTGTAGTCGTCATCTACATCGTCGTTCAGCCAGGCGTCGTTATTATTGCCGAGCGGATCGTTCTGGTTGAGGAAACGGGTGTCAGAGACGTTATTGAAGTCGCCGTATTGATTACCGACAAACGGTTCACCACCGACGGGTATTGTCGGTTCTTCGATGATGTTCACTATCTCTTCCGGCCGCGACTGATGGAACATGCTGGTAAGCATCTCAGCAAGCGCGATGCCACCGGCCACGCCAGCCGCTGTCTGGAGCGCGCCAGCCATAAAACCGCCGCCGCGAGTAGCCGGCGCTGGCGCCCGAGAGTAATCCTGCGCCGGCGGCTGTTGCGGCTGGGCATTCCAGCTGTTGTCAGGCTGCGGGTTACTTTTCCCGCCACCAAACAGGCCGCCGAGGAAACTGCCGCCCGTCGAGGGTTTGCTTTTTTGCGCGGCTAATTCGCTTTCCAGCTCCTGAACCCTGGACTGCAGGCGTTTCAACGCCGCTTCCTGAATCAAAATCGATTGCGCCATATAGTAGGGGGCCGCAGGCTGCTGTCTGACGAATTCAGCGATCTGACGCTCCGCATCTGCATCCCGTTGGCTGTTTTGTTGTCCGGCCTGTTTAAGACGCTCGAAAAGGCCGTTGATAATCTGCTGTTCTTCATATTGCATGACAATAACCTTCCGCTCTCCGGGGTGGATACCAACCAGTTTATCAGCGGCGGCAACCTGTGTCTGACCAGTGAAATGTTTGTTTAAGATTGGTTGCAGGTTAGCTGAAAATCGCCCTGCTTTCCGGGGTTGATATTAGAAAGTTAGGCTTACCGTTCTGGTATGGCAGCAAATCCTTGGGCACAGCAGGATCGGGATGATGATGAGATATGATCACTTCGCGCTAAGCCAGAGGCACAAAAAAACCACCTTTCGGTGGTTTCACGACACTGCTTATTGCTTTGATTATTCTTTGTTTCCCATGGTAGCCGGAGTGGGACTTGAACCCACACAGCGCGAACGCCGAGGGGTTTTAAAAACTATAAGAGAGTCATACGTATCATAAATTTATGATACGTATGACTCTCTTATAGGGTAATCACTGGTGATGGTTGCACTTCTGCTACCACTATTTTTGGAGAACTAAATTAAGTTTTTCTCACAATCAAGCGGAAGGTGAAGCGTTTGAATGGCTGCTTCAAAAGCAGCGTCTACATGGCGTCGACGCTTCGACAAAAGTGTAACACTACAATCCCCCTCAACTTCGGTGGGGCTTTGCATTTTCTTTTTCGTAGTATCCTCATTATCATTCTGTATGTTACACAAACAAAAACCATAAGGAAGGTTAGGAATGGACAGCGCGAAATCCCTGGCAAAAAGGATGCTGAAGAGTCTTGATGCTGGCGATTCCGGCTTCCTGGTTTCTGTAGCGCAGGGAATGCTCTCTTTTCCGGTTAGCATGTATTACCTCGGTTATGACTTTATAGACACAACTCATCGCCACGCTAATTTTGATGATCGTGTGAGGATGGCGAACATGCTCAAACGAGGAATATCGGTTAATCAGGAAGCTCAAAAAATAGTTAACGCCGTTATCAGAGAGTTCATGTCAAAAGTGAACATTGATAATATTCAGGGCATTGCACAAAATTTTACTGGCGTAATGGCTGGTAAATTCATATTCGCTGAGTTAACCGGAGTAAAACTAGGCGCTGCCGTATCGTCACGCATTATGACCTCGTTCGCCGCTGGCGTGGTCATCGGAAGCGCTCTCACGATTGGTGCAGAAACATCGAGAGCTATCTATACGGCTAGAAAGCTTGAAAACCAGAACCCTGTACTCTACTACCGACTTAAGAGTATGGGTGATTTAGATCTTCTGTATTTTCTTGTTGAAGAAAAATTGAAACCTTTTCTTGACGCATGCAGCGTAGCAGATGTAAACAAGCATGAATTTAACGAAGTATGTAAATACTTTTTTGGTGGATTATGAACACTCAGGACATTATCAAACTAATAGCATCCAGAATTCTGCGCGGGTTGGGGATGGGAATTGCTTCTGCGGGCCTATTGTCCTGTATTTATTTCTTTTCATTTTCAAAAGACGAATCCCGTTTTATCTGGGGTGCAGCGTCTGGTGCTCTCATTGTCCTTGGTTACTTTATATACCGAATCGCGATACTCAAGGTTTTTGACGAACGTTGAAAATATCATTTGCTCATACTCCATCAAAAAGCCCACCGATTGTTGGGCCTGGCGTAAGATGGTCAGGCTTAACTTCTTCCTACCATAATGAGATGATGGAAAAGCATCGGATGGGATGAAATCAGCTGGTAACTTATTGCGTGTTGCGCGTTTGGTTGGTGATTGCGGGGCAGTAATACCCTCTTCTCGTGTCGAAGATGAATGGTAAAAATAGACAATAAAAAAACCACCTTTCGGTGGTTTATACGACACTGCTTATCATTGATTTTATTCTACTTTTCCCATGGTAGCCGGAGTGGGACTTGAACCCACACAGCGCGAACGCCGAGGGATTTTAAATCCCTTGTGTCTACCGATTCCACCATCCGGCCAGGGAAGAAAGTGGAGGCGCGTTCCGGAGTCGAACCGGACTAGACGGATTTGCAATCCGCTACATAACCGCTTTGCTAACGCGCCGTAAAACTTTTCAAACTGACACCCGCTATTGCGCATGTCTTTAATCTGGAGCGGGAAACGAGACTCGAACTCGCGACCCCGACCTTGGCAAGGTCGTGCTCTACCAACTGAGCTATTCCCGCATGTCATCAAGTAAATGTCTAACTACTTGATTTCATTATCGTCCGGCTGACTGTGCCGCCGTTCGATGCGTTGCATTCTACTGATATGACGTTATGAGTCAACGTTATTTTTTGGATCCCCGGATCGTTTGCTGAAAATTACGGCGAAACGATCACTGATCAAGCAAATCCCCTCGGGCAGCGTTCAAATATTGCAGCATTGACCACAGCGTCAGCACTGCCGCTACCCACAGCAGGCCAATTCCCGCCCACTCAACCCAGGCGTTCGGACGCCAGAGCATCCAGACCAGCGCCGCCATCTGCGCCGTCGTTTTCACTTTACCAATCCACGAGACCGCCACGCTGCTGCGTTTTCCCAGTTCCGCCATCCACTCGCGAAGCGCAGAGATAATAATCTCACGGCCAATCATGGTTGCCGCAGGCAGCGTCACCCACCAGGTATGATAGTGCTCGGCCACCAGCACCATGGCAATCGCGACCATCACTTTATCCGCCACCGGATCGAGGAAGGCGCCGAAACGGGTGCTTTGATTCCAGCGGCGCGCCAGATAGCCATCAAACCAGTCTGTTACCGCTGCGATAAGGAAGATCAATGCGCACGCAAAGGGTGCCCAGACAACTGGCAGGTAAAACGCCAGCACAAAGAACGGGATGAGTACAACACGAAAAAGAGTGAGCAACGTAGGGATATTATATTGCATAGTGACGGTAACTATTTGTTGTCAGTAAAATTTAGCTCTATGTTGCTACAGAGCCCTCAATGTTTCAACGAGTAGTAGATCTTTTCTGCCAGCCCTTGCGAAATACCCGGCACTTTTGCAATTTCCTCCATGCTGGCGTTGAGTAATCCTTGCAATCCGCCCATATATTTCAGCAGCATCTGGCGACGTTTTGGCCCCACGCCTTCAATCGTTTCCAGGCTACTGGTATTTTTCACCTTCGCCCGTTTTTTGCGGTGACCGCTGATGGCATGATCGTGTGATTCATCGCGAATATGCTGGATGACGTGAAGCGCCGGCGAATCCGGCGGCAGGCTGAAGCCCTCACCTTCCGGCTCGAAGAACAGTGTCTCCAGCCCGGCCTTACGATCGGCCCCTTTTGCGACACCCAGCAGCAGCGGATGGTTTTTATCCCAGCTGACATCAAGCGATTCAAATACCGCTTTCGCCTGGCCGAGCTGCCCTTTCCCACCGTCAATCAGGATCACATCCGGGATTTTGCTCTCCTCAATGGCTTTACCATAGCGACGACGCAGCACCTGATTCATCGCCGCATAGTCATCGCCCGGCGTGATGCCGGTGATGTTATAGCGACGATACTCGGCGCGCAGCGGGCCGTTAGCATCGAACACCACGCAGGAGGCCACCGTCTGTTCCCCCATCGTATGGCTGATGTCGAAACACTCCATCCGTTTCACTTCCGGCAGCTTCAGCAGCGTTGCCAGGGCCGTTAAACGCTGGTGCACCGTCGACTGCTGCGACAGCTTAGTGGTGAGCGCCGTCGCCGCGTTGGTGCGTGCCAGCTTCAGATAACGCGCACGATCGCCGCGCGGTTTGGTTTGTACATTGACCCGACGCCCCGCCAGCTCAGAGAGCGACTCGCCCAGCAGGGTTTTATCGTCAAGATTAAAATCGAGCAGGATCTCAGAAGGCAGCGTGCGCATCTGGCTCCCCTGCAGATAGAACTGGCCGACAAAGGTTTCCACCACTTCACCCAGTTCGGTACCGCCAGGCACTTTCGGAAAATAGCTGCGGCTGCCGAGCACTTTGCCCTGGCGAATAAACAGCACGTGCACGCAGGCCATCCCGGCGTCAAAGGCTACGCCGATAACGTCGAGATCGTCACCGGTATTCGAGACAAACTGTTTCTCAGTGACTCTGCGCACCGCCTGGATTTGGTCGCGGATCCGTGCGGCCTCTTCGAACTCAAGTGCGGCACTGGCTTTTTCCATCCGCGCGATAAGCTGCGTTAAGACCTGATCGTCTTTACCGGCCAGGAACAGGCGCACATACTCCACCTGCTGAGCATACTCCTCTTCACTCACCAGCCCGGCTACACACGGCCCCAGGCAGCGACCAATCTGGTACTGAAGGCACGGGCGCGAGCGGTTACGGTAAACGCTGTTTTCACACTGGCGGATTGGGAAGATTTTTTGCAGCAGCGCCAGCGTTTCACGCACGGCATAGCCGTTAGGGAACGGCCCGAAATATTCACCCTTTGCATGTTTCGCACCGCGGTGCATGGCGAGGCGCGGATGGGTGTCGCTGCTCAGAAAAATAAACGGGTAGGATTTATCATCACGCAACAGGACGTTATAGCGCGGCTGGTAGAGCTTAATATAGTTGTGCTCTAACAGCAGCGCTTCTGTCTCCGTGTGCGTGACGGTGACATCAATATTCTGAATGAGTGAGACCAGCGCTTCGGTCTTACGGGAGGCCAGGTTGCTGCGAAAATAGCTGGAGAGACGTTTTTTAAGATCTTTTGCCTTCCCCACGTAGATAACCGTACCGCCAGCGTCATACATGCGATAGACGCCAGGCTGGCTGGTTACGGTTTTCAGAAATGTTTTTGAATCGAACACATCACTCACTGACTTAACAACGTCTCCGCATTACACAAACCATGCCGGATGGCCAGATGCGTCAGTTCCACATCACCATGAATGTTCAGTTTACTGAACATACGGTAACGATAGCTGTTGACCGTTTTCGGGCTGAGATTCAGCTGTTCCGAGATCTCATTCACCTTCTGACCTTTAGTGATCATCAGCATAATCTGCAATTCACGCTCGGACAAACTGGCAAACGGTGATTCGGTTTTCTCGGGCTCGATCTGGCTCAGGGCCATCTGCTGTGCGATGTCGGAAGCAATGTAACGCTGTCCTGCATACACGGAACGGATCGCATTGACGACTTCCTGCGGCGCCGCTCCTTTGCTCAGATAGCCCGCTGCGCCCGCCTGCATCACTTTCGCGGGCAGTGGGTTTTCGGTATGCACGGTCAGCATGATGACTTTTGTATCAACAAAAGTACGCGCGATTTTGCGTGTTGCTTCAAGACCACCGATACCGGGCATGTTCATATCCATCAGTACCACATCTGCCGAGTTTGTGCGGCACCATTTTACCGCATCTTCGCCACAGCACGCCTCACCGGCAACTTTAATACCTTTAATATCTTCAAGAATGCGTCGTATCCCTGCGCGCACCAGTTCGTGGTCATCAACAAGAAGGACGTTGATCAAAGGAAATGTCTCCAGAATAGGGATAACGCTACTGAGTGATAATTTGGTTTATATTAACGGTTTTCCTCACAAGATTAAAACGTTAAAAAACCGGCTATTCGATTTTGCTCTCGTTTTTGGAAATTAGGCTGTACAGTCCGTGGAAACAGAGACCTTGCAGTCAGGGCTTTTGCAGCTTTTTTTAAGCATCTGTATTCAAAAAGTTACAAAAAACTTGCAGGCTTTTCCTGCAAAAAAACAGATCTCAAATTTTTGTAACAATAATTAACGGCAAGCGAACCGGGCATAAACAATTAATAGCCTTTAACGGCGGTTAAGTTTACCGGTACGTTCTGTTTACGCAATTAAACATCCACGTAAAAGTACAAAAAACAACCACTGCATTTTTTGCTTCAGCTTGTGGTATACTCCGCCGCCTTGACTTTCGTCGTCGCGCTTTAGCGCCGTTTTAATAATGAGGAAAATAAATGAGCACACCTGAATTTGCCACTGCGGAGAATAACCAGGAACTGGCACAGGAAGTAAACTGCCTGAAAGCATTGCTAACGTTGATGCTGCAGGCGATGGGCCAGGCTGATGCCGGTCGTGTGATCATTAAAATGGAAAAACAAATCGCGGAGATGGAAGACCAGGCTGAATCTGCGGTATTTGCTAACACCGTTAAGCAAATCAAACAAGCCTACCGCCAGTAACTAAAAACGGCTGGATGCAGTGCATTCAGCCGTTCCCTCGTCTGTCACGCAGAACGTATTATCCTGTCAGATCAGCCCCGTTGCCGCCGCGTAACACGCAATCTGGGTTTTGTTAGGCGCATTGAATTTCTTCTGCATATTTTTCTGATGGAAGTTAACGGTATTCTCTGAGATAGAGAGAATGATCGCTATTTCCGCTGACGTCTTCCCTTCCGCAGTCCATTTCAGAATTTCGCGCTCGCGTTTACTGAATTTCATTTCTGGCGGCATGACCATCTCATCTTCAAAACGCGTCAGAGAGGTTAAAGCCATTTGCACCAGCATTTGCAACCGCAGTTCTATTTCCTCACGGGCAAATGGCCCTTCCTTAAGACTCGTACGAGATACTGACAGGAAGCCAAGCGCGTGGTTAGGCAGCATCAGGCACTGCGTTATTCCCGCGCGTAAACCGTGGTCCTGGGCGCTGTGCCATAATTCCTGCGCCTCGGCAAATAATGCGTCTGTCCAGGGTAGATGACCCTGGATGAAATTTTCCGCTTTTAAAACCGGATCGATAGCGAAATAGTTCGCGGAATGATATTGCGCCATCCACGGCTTTGGATAAGTAGTCTGCAAAGAGATTTTAGGGCGCGTAAAGGGCACGGGATGCCGCACGCAGAGCGCGTAATAATCGAATTCCAGCGCCTGAGTTTGCCGCTCTAGCTCCTGATATAGCTCATCGGTACTCGTCAATTGCTGAAACCGGAGTGAGCAGTCCCGTCGCCAGTTGAAAAAGTCTGAATCCTTCATACTTACTAAATGAAGCCTCTGAAAAGATAATCATTATTATGGTGAATATAAACTAACACATAAAACTTTTTTCTAACTGCAAAATATCGGCAATAGCCCAATTAACTTTAGTATTCATAAGGTTTATCCGAGCTGGGCGGAATAAAAAATCAAAGGACGGCGCCCGTAGGGAGAATAATTTGCTCCAGCCTAAATTTCTGGAGCAAATTAGTGCATAAATGCTACTGCATGAGGAATTTTTCAAGGAACTGACGGGTTCGCGGCTGTTGAGGATTGGCGAACAGACTTTTCGCCGGCCCCTGCTCAACAATCCGTCCCTGATCCATGAAGATGGCTCTGTCAGCAACATCGCGTGCAAAGCTCATTTCATGCGTTACGATCACCATCGTCCTTTTTTCCTGCGCCAGCTGGCGAATGGTGTTCAGCACTTCACCCACCAGTTCAGGATCGAGCGCGGAGGTCGGTTCATCAAACAGGATCACGTCAGGACGCATCGCCAGCGCGCGCGCTATCGCCACGCGCTGCTGTTGGCCGCCCGACAGACGGCGCGGATAGCTGGTCTCTTTCCCCGCCAGCCCGACTTTGGCGAGCAGTTCGCGCGCGCGCGCCGTCGCCTCCTCTTTTGGCTCACCTTTAACGATAACCGGCCCTTCGATAATGTTCTCCAGCACCGTACGGTGCGGGAAGAGATTAAAGCTCTGGAAAACGAAACCGACATGCTGGCGCAGGCGGCGAATTAAACCTTTCTGCTGGCTGATGGATTTCCCTGTATCAATCGTTATCTCGCCTACCCGGATGGTGCCGCCTTCCGGCTGTTCAAGCAGGTTAATGCTGCGCAGTAGCGTCGTCTTTCCCGAACCGCTCGGTCCGATAATCGCCACCACTTCCCCCTGCTCTACTTCCAGATCGATCCCGTGGAGCACCGTTTGACCGTGGAATTTTTTCACCAGGTTTTTGACGTCGATAGCACTCATTTTGGATCACGCTCCTGGCGGTTAAGCTGGTTTTCGAAGTAGTTTTGCAGAGCAGACAGTACCGTCGCCATCACCCAGTAAATTAGCGAGGCGGCCAGATACATGGTAAAGACTTCAAGCGTGCGCGAAGTAATAAGCTGTGCCTGACGGAACAGTTCCGGAACCTGAATCGTTGCTGCCAGGGAAGTATCTTTCACCAGGCTAATAAAGCTGTTGCTGAGCGGCGGTAGCGCCACGCGCGCCGCCTGAGGCAGAATGGCCCGGCGCAGCGTCTGCCATGGCGTCATCCCGATACTGGCCGCTGCTTCCCACTGCCCTTTGTCAATGGAGGAGATGGCCGCACGCAGGGTTTCAGAGGTGTACGCCGCGGTATTGAGAGACAGACCAATCATCGCTGCCGGAATCGGATCCAGCTCGATACCAAACTGCGGCAAGCCGTAGTAGATCATAAAGAGCTGGGCGATGAGCGGCGTACCGCGAAACACGGAGATATAAAAACGCGCCAGCCAGCGCACAGGCAGGATGGGCGACATGCGCATTAAGGCCAGCACAAATCCCAGAACCAGCCCAAAGAACATCCCGCCGATACTGAGCTGTAACGTAAATACCGCACCTTTCAGCAGAAACGGCAGAGAATCAATAACCAGTTGAATACTTTCTTGCATTATTATTTTTCGACCTGATTTTTAGACATGAGGATGGTAGGCAAACAGCGCAGGCGCCCCGCCGGTATGGACAAATAAAATCGGCCCTTCATCCTTAAAGCGTTTCTGCGCAATGCCGTCAATCAGTCCGGCCATCGCTTTGCCGGTATAGACCGGATCGAGCAGTATGCCCTCGAGGCGCGCCAGCAGCTTCACCGCTTCCATGCCCTCTTCGTTAGGCGTACCGTAACCCGGCGCAAAATAGTCATCCCAGAGCAGAATATCGGCCTTGGCCTTCAGCTCCAGCTGCTCTGCGACCGCCTGCTGTAGCGTAACCACTTTTGGCTTCTGATCCGCTACGCTGCGGGACACCGTCACCCCGATAAGCTCGACGTCCGGCAGCAGTTGTTCGAGCCCCACCGCCAGCCCGGCATGCGTGCCCGCGCTTCCGGACGCGACAACCACGGAGGAGAGGCTCACCGCACCCTCGCACTGCTGCGCAATTTCCAGCGCACTTTCCACATACCCCAGCGCGCCCAGCGCGTTCGAACCGCCGACGGGGATAACGTAGGGGCGGAACCCCTGCGCTTCCAGACGCGTCGCCAGCTCGTCGAGCTGGGCGGCCGGATCGGTCAACGCATCCACCATTTCTACCTGCACATTAAACAGATCCAGCAGCAGACGGTTACCGTTGGTGAGATAGTTTTCTGCCCGCGTGCCAATCGGGTTTTCCAGCAACGCCACGCAGTGGAGCCCAAGCTTTGCCGCCACGGCCGCCGTCTGGCGAACGTGGTTGGACTGGATGGCCCCGGCAGTAATGAGCGTATCCGCGCCTTCGCGCAGGGCGTCAGCAGCCAGAAACTCCAGCTTGCGCAGCTTGTTGCCCCCCATCGCCATCGGCGTCACGTCATCACGCTTAATAAAAATATCGCGCCCTAAATAATCAGAAAATCGCGGCAGGTACTCCAGCGGCGTCGGCGCGCCGATGAACTCCAGGCGGGGAAAGCGCGTTAAATTCTGTAGTGACATGGGTTCTCCGGTAACTCTGACAAAATGTGATATTTTTCATTATGCACGCAGACGCGAAAGAAATAAAAAAGGCGCTTTTAAAAGCGCCTTTTTTTACGGCAGAAACTTATTTCGTGACGTCTGCACCGAACCACTTCTCGGAGAGCGCTTTCAGGCTGCCGTCTTTTTGCATGTCAGCAATCGCGGAATCAATCGCTTTGACCAGGTCTTCGTTACCTTTACGAACGGCAACGCCTGATTCCTGACGAGAGAACGCATCACCCGCTACCGCCAGGGTATTGTTGGTTTTCTTCACCAGATCCAGCGCGGCCAGGCGGTCAACCAGAATGGCGTCGATACGGCCCACGCGCAGATCCTGGTATTTCGTCGGGTCGTCATCATAGGTGCGGATATCCACGCCCTGCACGTTCTTGCGCAGCCACTCTTCATAGTTAGTACCCAGACCGACACCGACTTTCTTCCCTTTCAGGTCCGCGGCAGTTTTAATCCCGCCTTCGTTGCCTTTCTTCACCAGCGCCTGAATACCGGACACTGTGTACGGCGTAGAGAAGTCATATTTCTTCTTACGCTCGTCAGAAATGGTCACCTGATTAATCACCACATCAATACGTTTGGAATCCAGCGACGCCAGCATACCGTCCCACTTGGTCGGTTTCAGGGACGCTTTCACGCCGAGGTGCTTCGCCAGCTCTTCAGCAAACTCCACTTCAAAACCGGTCAGCTTACCGTCATCGCCCTGGAAGCTGAACGGAGGATAGGTTCCTTCCAGCCCGACCAGCAGCGTACCGCGCTCTTTTACTTTATTCAGCAGGTTTTCTGCGGCGAACGTTTTCACGCTCATGCCCGCAACCAGCGCAACGGCCATAACACCCATCAGCGCCTGACGACCCAGAAGTGCAAATTTCATAAATACCCCGATATAGTGGAATTTTTACGTAGTGTAGAGAAATCGCCTGCAACGTCAAAGGCGACTGCGCTACATCTTATTCTTTTTTAATATATATCAGAAGTTGTTCCGGCGTGGGCTTTCTGCTTTATGGCACCCGGCATTTGTACCTTGTATTGCGCATACTTGCGCAGCGCAATTCGGTAGTTGTTGGTGCTGGTCGCAGGCAGCCACGGCTCCAGATTTTCATCCAGATAACCGGTTTTCAGCAGATCGCGAGAAATATTGTTTACGGTCAGATGTTGCCCAAGGCGGCGCAGGCGAACGACATATTCGCGAACGGTGCCGTGGCTCATCTCCGTTTGTTCAAACAGGAACTGTTTGAAGCCGATAATATCGAAGAAGTCGCTTTGCTCTTTGCAGTGGAGATCCCCACAGAAACGGCAAAGCGCCACCCACTCTTTTTGCTCTTCGAGCCATGCTGCTTCGTCCATCAACGTGTCGAGACGCGAAATCGCAATCTTATTGACGATTTCGCCCCGGCGAACCAGCGTGATACGATCGAGTAACTTGTTACAGTGGGCGCAATGCGTCTGGCTGTGTTTAAAGTCTTTCAGGTAGCGGCTTAAAGGCCGTCTTTTAGATTGCTGCACCGTCATGATAACTCCTGGTTGTCAATACGTTGTGCGGCATTTTTAAGGTGAATCAATCACCTATAACTTACCCAGCTTGGTTCGTAAGCGTTTAATGGCCTGGCTGTGCAGCTGGCTCACCCGCGACTCTCCCACCTCCAGAACAGCGCCAATCTCTTTGAGGTTAAGCTCTTCCTGGTAGTAAAGGGTCAATACCAGCTGTTCGCGTTCAGGCAGAGCTTCAATAGCCTCCATGACGCGCTGGCGTAAATTCCCTTCCATTAAATGGTGTAACGGGTTCTCCTGCTGGTGCTCGTCCGTCACCAGCTCGATGCTATCGCCATGCTCTTCTCGCCACTCGTCATATGAGAAGAGTTGGCTATTATTGGTATCGAGCAACATCTGACGATACTCTTCAACAGCAATGCCAAGACGTTCCGCCACTTCGGTTTCAGTTGCGTTACGTCCCAGTTCCTGTTCCAGCTGCCCCATCGCATGCGCCACTTCGCGCGCGTTGCGGCGAACACTGCGCGGCACCCAGTCGCGGCTGCGCAGCTCGTCCAGCATCGCACCACGAATACGCTGAACTGCGTAAGTCGTAAATGCCGTTCCTTGCAGAGCGTCGTATCGGTCAACTGCATTCAATAACCCGATACCGCCCGCCTGTAGCAGATCGTCGAGTTCCACGCTCGCCGGCAAGCGCACCTGGAGGCGCAATGCTTCGTGACGCACCAGCGGGACATAACGCTGCCACAGCGAGTGTTTATCCATTACACCTTCAGCGGTATAGAGTGAATTCACGATAAACAGCCCTGCGTTAGTTGAGTTATCGGCATGATTATCCGATTCTGCAGGGCGTTCAATTGGATGAAAAAGGGGGATAAAGTGAGGTTATTCTGAGGTTGCCCACAACAGGGGCAACTTTTCTGCCTAAATTAACAGTTGTAACAATGAAAGATCGTCGCCCAGTTTGACGCTATCTATATGTTGATGAAAGAGCTTTCCTGCTTCCTGATTATGCTGGCTAAGGGAGTGGAAGCTGTAAATAACATCAATGATATTATCTTGTTCAATTTTCCCCGCCACGAGAGCCTGACCGGCAAGTAACGTTTTAAGGAAATAGAACTCCGCAACGATTAAATAAAGGTTATTCAACATGCTGCGGCCGTTGTTCTGCGGGAAGCCCTGCTCCCAAAGTTTGTATTTAAAAAAGTTCTTGAATAAATGGTCATTGGTCGCCAGATAACTGCCCGCCACATCGCGCCAGACGGACTCGATGTTTTCCATGACCTTCTCTGCCGGCACGGTGTCACCCGCAGAGTCAAATTGTTGATAAAGCTGGGTAAAATAACGGTTTAATACCGCACCGCCGCGGGCTGTTACTTTCTTCGTGAAGTAGCTCTGGATGAGCGAAATTAACGCGAACTTCAGGCTGTAGTTCTGATTAAAGCCGCATAATTCCGTTTTGATTTTACCGCTCACCAGTTCGTTAACCAGTGAGAAATAGACCGTTTCGAGCGTGCCGATATTCTCTGCGATATTATCGAGCTTTTCCGCCACCATGAGGAATTTCACTACAGCGTAAATCTGTTCTTCAACGCTGACGCCCTCAACGCTGAAAATATTCTGGCAGAAGAGATTGATGACCTTGGCCTTCAAATCAATCATCGGCGCATTATTGACGTCCTGCTGAACAATGACAGATTCCATCAACGACATAGACTCCCGATCGTTCAACAGAAGTCGGGTCACTTCCGGACACGACAGGTTCAGCGATTTTTCGATTTCATTTTTATAGACCCGGCTTGTCCGTGGAAATGTCGAACAGGTTGGGCTTAAGGCCTGGACGCCCATGGCGCCATGAACAGAACAGAGTTTTTCCGTATCCATAAACGGGCAGTTTTTACTTTCCGTATGGAAAATCACTTCACCCCAGTGGTCATAGTTTTTTTTGGTGACTTTTATCGCCGTTTTCGCCGTCTGACGAATAGCGGCATTTTTACTGTTCAGATAGCGATTAACGGAGGATTTATCAAACGCGATGGTCCAGCCCTGACAACAATGTTCACGGCATTCCCCACCGACACATGAAAAATCTGCGACCAGCTTTGGTTGAGTGACACTGATTTGTTTCACAGGCGGATTCTCAAATAGCAGAGATAAAAAAACCCCGCCGAAGCGGGGTTTCACGCGTAAAATTAACGCAGCAGAGACAGAACGGTCTGTGGAACCTGGTTTGCCTGAGACAGAACAGAAGTACCAGCCTGCTGCAGGATCTGCGCGCGGGACATGTTGGAAACTTCAGTTGCGTAGTCAGCGTCCTGGATACGGGACTGAGCAGCAGACAGGTTGTTAGAGGTGTTGTTCAGGTTGTTGATTGCAGAAGTGAAACGGTTCTGCACAGCACCCAGGCCAGAACGTGCTTTATCAACTTTAGCGATAGCTGCGTCGATGGTGCCCAGGTCGGTAGCGGTCATAGTTTTCAGGTCGATAGCGTTCACGCCCAGAGTGGTGGTGTCAGCTTTAGCACCGCTCAGGTCCAGATCGATGGTGTCGCCGTCGTTAACGCCAACCTGAATTTTAACTACGCCAGCAGTACCAGCAGTGCCGTCCAGCAGTTTGATGCCGTTGAAGTCAGTTTTGCCCGCAACGCGGTTGATTTCAGCCAGACGAGCGGTAACTTCATCCTGCAGAGAAGCCAGGTCAGAGGTGCTGTTGGTGCCGTTGCTTGCCTGAACAGCCAGTTCACGAACGCGCTGCAGGTTGTTGTTGATTTCGTTCAGAGAGCCTTCAGCAGTCTGCGCCATGGAGATACCGTCGTTGGCGTTACGTGCTGCCTGGTTCATACCTTTGATCTGAGCGGTCATGCGGTTTGCAATCGCCTGGCCAGCAGCATCGTCTTTCGCGCTGTTAATACGCAGACCGGAAGACAGACGCTCGATAGCAGTGCCCAGAGAAGACTGAGATTTGTTCAGGTTGTTCTGAGTGGTCAGGGACAACAGGTTAGTATTGATAACTGCCATAATTTTCTTTCCTTCAAAAATTGGGTTTTAGGTCCGGTGCCTAACACTCACAGCGTCTCTCACCGTCAACAAGGTTATCGACGGGTCCCCAAAAGACTTTAGAATCAATTTTGAAAAAATTACAACCAGCTGATTATTAACAGATTTATTTTTAAAAAATCAATTAAGGTCCAACAGAGCGTTATTATTTATGCTTTTTTAACGCGCAAAGAGATGACTAAAAAGGCACACACTTATTCGTGTTTTCAAAGCGCAGATAATGATCCTAAAGTGCAATCCTTTCATTTACCCCGCCAGGACGCGTCTATTCTTTGGATTATTTTTTTCTCACCATCGTAAACTTTTACGTTGAGAGGCCGATAAGAGTCCTGAACTACTTTCGTATTTTAAGGAAAATATGCATGGCTACTATCAGTAACCTCGGGATAGGTTCTGCAGGACTCGGGGATTTATATAATCAGTTGGATGCAGCAGAAAGAACCAAGCTGACGACGATTACTTCCCAGCAATCAACGTATAACGCGCAGTTAAGCGCTTACGGCAAGCTGCAGAGCGCCATGACATCGCTGCAGACCGCGACCGCTGCGCTGGGTAAAGCAACCACCTGGAACTCAACGTCCGTTAGCAGTACCAATACGGCCTTTACCGCCACGACAACGGCTGACGCATCTGTCGGTTCCTTTGTTGTAAACGTCAACCAGGTTGCCAAGGCACAGGCACTCACTACCGGCTCCTATGCAAACAACACTGATCTGCTGGGCGATACGACAGGTACAACGCGTAAAATCACCATCACCCAGCCGGGCACGAAAACGCCTTTAGAGGTCACCCTGGCGGATGGCGATACGTCTCTGGCCGGGATCGCGAGCGCCATTAATAAAGCGAACGGCAACGTCACCGCCAGCGTCATTAAAGCGAAAGACGGTGATTACCGCCTGATGCTGTCATCTAAAACCACCGGTACGGATGGTGCGATGACGGTAAGCGTCACTGGCGACGCCAAGCTGCAAAGCGCCATTGGCTACGACTCAACCACCAAAACGGGCGCGCTGACGGTGAACACCGACGCGCAGAACGCGATTGTGGTAGTGAACAACATCTCCATCGAGCGCCAGTCGAATACCATTACCGATGCCCTGCCTGGCGTGACTTTCTCGCTGAAAGCAGAAAGCAAGGCAGATGAAACATTAGAGGTGACTCGCGCAACGGATGCTAACCAGAAAGCGATCACGGACTGGGTCACGGCGTATAACTCGCTGCAGTCCACCATTAACAGCCTGACGAAATATGTTCCGGTTGATGCTGGCTCCGGCAGCCAGTCAGCCAGCAACGGGGCACTTGTTGGTGATGCGAACGTGCGCGGGATCCAGTCTCAGCTGCGCGGTCTGCTGACCGAAGTGCAGAGCGGCTCGGTACAGATCATGGCCCAGCTGGGGATTACCCAGGACCCGGTAAAAGGTTCTGACGGTACCGTCGGTAACCTGAAAGTCGATACCGATAAGCTGAAAAAAGCGCTGACCGATAACCCGAACGCCGTACAGCAGTATTTTGTCGGTGACGGAAAGAAAACCGGTATGGCCAGCCAGATGAACAACACGCTGACCACCATGCTCAGCACCAGTACCGGTAGCGCCGGGGTGATCCAGAACGCGAAAGACGGGATCAACAAAACGCTAAAAACGCTGGGTGAGCGTTACGATGCTATGGAAGCCACTATTGATGCCACCATGGCGCGTTACAAAACCCAGTTCACCAGTCTGGACGTATTAGTCACCAAAATGACCAATACAGCCAACTACCTGACCCAACAGTTCTCACAAAAGTAGTCGTAGCCTTCAGGAGTGGATATGTATAAGACCTCTGGTGTTCAATCCTATCAGCAGATAGGAGTCGAAAGCGCAGTCATGAATGCCAGTCCACACCAGCTGATTGTCATGTTATTCGACGGGGCGCATAGCGCCCTTGTTCGCGCGCGTTTGTTCATGGAAGCCGGACAAATTCGTGAGAAAGGCGAAGCGTTAACGAAAGCCATCAACATCATCGACAACGGTTTAAAAGCAGGACTGAACATGGAGGTTGAGAGCGAGTTGTCCGGTAATCTTGCCTCCTTGTACGAATATATGGTTCGACGTTTGTTGCTGGCGAATGTCAGTAACGACGTAGACGCAATTGTTGAAGTCGAGGGTTTATTAAACAACATTGCGGATGCGTGGAAGCAAATCGGCCCCAATGCGTCCTCTATTTCAGGATAATTTTGATGAATAATCCCAGCGCAGCGCTTAGCCACTGGCAGGCGTTACATGCTCAGAGCATTGCTATGCTCAATCTCGCACATTCTGGTCAATGGGATGCGCTTATCGAGCAGGAAATGCATTACGTTCAACTGGTGGAAAAAATTTCGCAAACACCCATCATGTCATGCCCTCCGGCTCAGGTTGAGCAAGCGCGTGCGCTGCTGGAAATGATCCTTGAAAATGAGAATGCGCTAAAGGCTCTGCTGAAAGTCCGGATGGACGAACTGCGTAATCTGATTGATCAAACCGGTAAACAGCAATCCATCACGTCTACCTATGGAAAGCTGTCCGGGAATATTCTTTATCCAGAAAGTTTGACCCGCGACACACAACTATGATTTCTTCATCCATACTCCAGAAGTCTGCCAACTGGCTTCTGGAGCAAGGATGATGAAAAACCCCACCCTGTTACAATGTTTTCACTGGTACTACCCTGCTGGCGGTGAATTGTGGCGTGAGGTCACGGCGTTAGCTCCCAATCTTAACGAAATCGGCATCAACATGATCTGGCTGCCGCCCGCCTGTAAAGGGGCATCCGGCGGGTATTCTGTCGGCTATGACACCTATGACCTGTTCGATCTTGGCGAGTTTGACCAGAAAGGCAGTATCGCCACCAAATATGGCGACAAAGCACAGCTGCTGGAGGCCATTGATGCCCTCAAGAGCAACGACATTGCCGTGCTGCTGGACGTGGTGGTCAACCACAAAATGGGCGCCGATGAAAAAGAGCCCGTGCGCGTTCAGCGCGTGAACGAGCAGGACCGCACGCAAATTGATGACGAGGTCATCGAGTGCGAAGCCTGGACCCGCTACACCTTCCCTGCCCGCGCCGGGCAGTATTCACAGTTTATCTGGGACTACAAATGCTTCAGCGGCGTCGACCATATTGAAAACCCCGATGAGGACGGCATCTTTAAAATCGTCAACGACTACACCGGCGAAGGCTGGAACGATCAGGTTGATGATGAGATGGGTAACTTCGATTATCTGATGGGCGAAAATATCGACTTTCGCAATCACGCCGTGACCGAGGAGATCAAATACTGGGCCCGCTGGGTCATGGAACAGACGGGCTGCGACGGTTTTCGTCTGGACGCCGTCAAGCATATTCCCGCCTGGTTTTACAAAGAGTGGATTGAGCACGTCCAGGAAGTTGCCGACCAGCCGCTGTTTATCGTGGCGGAGTACTGGTCCCATGAGGTGGATAAACTTCAGGCGTATATTGACCAGGTCGAAGGCAAAACCATGCTGTTTGATGCCCCCCTGCAGATGAAATTCCACGAGGCGTCACGTCAGGGCCGGGATTACGACATGAGCCAAATCTTCACCGGTACCCTGGTGGAAGCCGATCCGTTTCATGCGGTCACCCTCGTCGCGAACCATGACACTCAGCCTCTGCAGGCGCTGGAAGCGCCGGTCGAAGCCTGGTTTAAGCCGCTGGCTTACGCGCTGATCCTGCTGCGGGAAAATGGCGTGCCGAGCGTCTTTTATCCGGATCTCTTCGGCGCCAGCTATGACGACGCGGGAGGTGACGGTGAAACGTACCATATTGATATGCCGGTCATTGAGCAGCTTCACGAGCTGATTCTCGCGCGCCAGCGTTTTGCCCACGGCGTGCAAACGCTGTTTTTCGACCATCCAAACTGCATCGCCTTCAGCCGCAGCGGTACGGAAGACGATCCCGGCTGCGTGGTGGTGATGTCGAACGGGGACGATGGTGAAAAAGTGATTTGTCTTGGGGAAAACTACGGCAACAAAACGTGGCGGGATTTTCTCGGCAATCGCGAAGAAACCATCACCACGGCGGCGGATGGCGAAGGGACGTTTACATGCAAAGGCGGAAGCGTGAGCGTGTGGGTAATAGAGGAAGCGCTGTAGAACAGGAAACGTGCGGCCTGATGCCCTCACCCCGTTCCTCTCCCACAGGGAGAGGGCGTAAAAACCAAAAACGGCAACGAGGTTGCCGTTTTGCTTTTACCCTTAGGGCAGTTTACTCTCCAGCGGATTCTTGCTCAGGTAATCGGCACACTCAACCGTTGGGCGATCGACCTTCTGCAGCTCCAGCCCGTCGTACTCAAGCGTCGAGCCATCGCGCTCCAGCGGATAGATATCCAGCTTACGCGTCACGTTGTAATAACTGTCTGAACGCAGCATGATTTTACCCGGCACGGCAATCACGCGCTGCCACTGACGGCAGTCCAGCGTATCGCCCTCCTCCGTCACCACCAGCGTGGCAATCGCCTTCGGACTGACCATGTTGCTCTGCGGCCCTTTCGACTGCCAGTATCCCGCCAGGTGCGCCGGGACAGGGTGCTTGATCACGTCTTTATAATTATCGACCTGAACGCACCCGGTCAGTGCCAGCAGCGCGCCAGCAATTGCTATTTTTTTCATCATCTTTCCTGCATTCGAAGAAAAAAATATTGTGGCATTAAAGCGCTGCGGCTGCCAGCGGAGATCGACAGGTCTTAAACCTGCATCCCCATCACTTCCTGATAGGCCGACACCAGCTTATTACGCACCTGGATCCCCATCTGCAGGGAAACCGAGGCTTTTTGCAAATCGGTCATCACATCATTCAACGCCACGCCCGGCTCGCCGAGGGTGAACTTCTCGGCCTGAGTGCGCGCTGCGGTCTGGGTATCACTGATACGGTCAAGAGCGGCATGCAGTTGCCCTGCGAAGCTGATGCTCGGCTGCTGATCTGCCACATTCTGATTACGGGCCGTCATTGCCGTTGCCTGCAGCTGACTGATTACCCCTTCAATGCCCTGTATAGCCATGACTCTCCCCTGGATGGTTTTTTACGCGGTCAAGACTAACAGCTTGTCAATAAGATAATGGCGGTAAATAGCATGAAAAAACCAGGTTATTTGACGCATAGAAAATCACGAATCATCAAATAATGGCAGGGCCATCAATATGGAACTTTTGTCGTGTTTGCCGACCCGGGAGTCAGTTTTGTTTCTCTACACGAATAACGTAAACCACCAGGATTTAAGAGGTGCGCAATGAGTGCAACAGCATCGACAGCGCCGCAGAATAAATCACTCGAGTGGATGAACCGCCTTCGCGCGAATCCTAAAATCCCGTTGATCGTGGCAGGCGCTGCCGCAATTGCGATCCTTGTAGCGATGGTCCTGTGGGCGAAAAGCCCTGATTACCGGACGCTCTACAGCAATCTTTCCGATCAGGATGGCGGCGCCATCGTCACCCAGCTTACCCAGATGAACATCCCTTATCGCTTTGCCGATAATGGCGGTGCGCTTGAGGTACCGGCAGATAAGGTGCACGAACTGCGTCTGCGTCTGGCTCAGCAGGGTCTGCCGAAAGGCGGCGCGGTGGGCTTTGAGCTGCTGGATCAGGAAAAATTCGGTATCAGCCAGTTCAGCGAGCAGGTGAACTACCAGCGTGCGCTGGAAGGTGAACTGGCCCGCACCATTGAAACATTAGGCCCGGTGAAGAGTGCCCGCGTGCATCTGGCGATGCCTAAGCCTTCCTTATTTGTCCGCGAACAGAAATCACCTTCGGCTTCCGTTACCGTGAACCTCGAACCCGGCCGCGCGCTGGACGAAGGGCAAATCAGCGCGGTGACGCACCTCGTCTCCAGCGCCGTGGCCGGTCTGCCGCCGGGTAACGTGACGCTGGTTGACCAGAGCGGTCACCTGCTGACGCAATCCAATACCGCCGGTCGCGATCTGAATGACGCACAGCTGAAATATGCCGCCGATGTCGAAAGCCGTCTCCAGCGTCGTATCGAAGCGATCCTGGGCCCGGTAGTGGGCAACAGCAACGTGCACGCGCAGGTAACCGCCCAGATCGACTTCGCGAATAAAGAACAAACTGAAGAACAATACAGCCCGAACGGCGATGCGGCTCAGGCGGTGATGCGTTCGCGCCAGGTCAACACCAGCGAGCAGATTGGCGGTGCAAACCCGGGCGGCGTGCCGGGCGCGCTGTCTAACCAGCCTGCCCCGGCTAACGCGGCGCCGATCTCTACGCCGCCGGCCAATCAGCAGAACGGTCAGCAGACTAATCAGCAGACCACCTCAACGGCGAATAACAGCGGCCCACGAAACACCAGCCGTAATGAAACCACGAACTACGAAGTGGATAGAACGATTCGCCACACTAAACTGAACGTGGGCGATATTCAGCGTCTTTCCGTTGCGGTAGTGGTGAACTACAAAACGCTGGCGGATGGCAAACCGTTGCCGTTGACCGCCGAGCAGATGAAGCAGATTGAAAACCTGACCCGTGAAGCGATGGGTTACTCCGAGAAGCGCGGCGATACCCTCAACGTGGTGAACTCACCGTTCAACTCGGTTGATGAGACCGGCGGCGAACTGCCGTTCTGGCAACAGCAGGCGTTTATCGATCAGCTGATGTCCGCAGGACGCTGGCTGCTGGTGCTGATTGTCGCGTGGCTGCTGTGGCGTAAGGGCGTTCGTCCGCAGCTCCAGCGCCGTGCTGAAGCCGAAAAAGCGGCTCGCGAGCAGATGAATGCGCGTCAGGAAACGGAAGAAGCGGTTGAAGTGCGCCTCAGCAAAGATGAACAGATGCAGCAGCGTCGTGCTAACCAGCGCATGGGCGCTGAGGTCATGAGCCAGCGCATTCGCGAAATGTCAGATAACGATCCGCGCGTCGTGGCGCTGGTCATCCGCCAGTGGATGGGTAACGAACATGAGTAATACGCTTACGGGCACCGATAAAAGCGTCATCCTGCTGATGACCATTGGCGAAGATCGTGCGGCAGAGGTGTTTAAACACCTCTCCCAGCGAGAAGTGCAAATTCTCAGTGCGGCCATGGCCAACGTGCGTCAGATCTCCAACAAGCAGCTGACTGAAGTGCTGGCAGAGTTTGAACAGGAAGCCGAACAGTTTGCCGCGCTGAACATCAACGCCAACGACTACCTCCGTTCCGTGCTGGTCAAGGCGCTGGGCGAAGAGCGTGCCTCCAGCCTGCTGGAAGACATTCTGGAAACCCGCGATACCGCCAGCGGTATCGAAACGCTCAACTTTATGGAACCGCAGAGTGCCGCCGACCTTATTCGCGACGAGCACCCACAGATTATCGCCACCATCCTTGTCCACCTCAAACGTGGTCAGGCGGCCGATATTCTGGCGCTGTTCGAAGAGCGTCTGCGTCACGATGTGATGCTGCGTATCGCCACCTTCGGCGGCGTCCAGCCGGCCGCGCTGGCGGAGCTGACCGAGGTGCTGAACAACCTGCTCGACGGTCAGAACCTCAAGCGCAGCAAAATGGGCGGCGTGAGAACGGCGGCGGAAATCATCAACCTGATGAAAACGCAGCAGGAAGAGGCCGTCATTACGGCGGTTCGCGAATTCGACGGCGAGCTGGCACAGAAAATCATCGACGAGATGTTCCTGTTCGAAAACCTCGTCGAAGTGGACGATCGCAGCATCCAGCGCCTGCTCCAGGAAGTGGATTCCGAGTCGCTGCTTATCGCCCTCAAAGGCGCCGAGCAGCCGCTGCGCGAGAAGTTCCTGCGCAACATGTCTCAGCGCGCGGCCGATATCCTGCGCGACGACCTTGCCAACCGCGGCCCGGTTCGTCTTTCTCAGGTGGAAAACGAACAGAAAGCCATTCTGCTTATTGTTCGTCGTCTGGCGGAAACCGGCGAGATGGTGATTGGCAGCGGAGACGACACCTATGTCTAATGAGCTGCCGTGGAAACGCTGGACGCCGGACGATCTGGCTCCTCCCCTCTCCGAGTTCACGCCAGCCGTGATACCGACCGAGGAGCTTGACCCGGACGTCGAGCAGCCCGAGCTGAGCGAAGAAGAGCAGCAAGCTCAAATGCTGGCTCAGCTGCAAATGCAGGCGCACGAGCAGGGTTACAATGCCGGTCTGAACGAAGGCCGGCAGAAAGGCCACGAGCAGGGATATCAGGAAGGTCTGGCGAAAGGGTTAGAGCACGGTATCGATCAGGCGCGCCAGCAGCAGGCGCCGATCCATGCCCGCATGCAGCAGCTGGTCAGCGAGTTCCAGCACACTCTTGACGCGCTGGACAGCGTGATTGCCTCGCGACTGATGCAGATGGCGCTGGAAGCCGCGCGTCAGGTGATCGGCCAGACGCCCGTGGTGGATAACACCGCACTTATCAAACAAATTCAGGGTCTGCTTCAGCAGGAGCCGCTGTTCAGCGGGAAACCTCAGCTGCGCGTCCATCCGGACGATCTGCAGCGCGTGGAAGAGAGCCTGGGCGCGACGCTGAACCTGCACGGCTGGCGTCTGCGCGGCGACCCGTCGTTACATCACGGCGGCTGCAAAGTCTCTGCCGATGAAGGCGACCTGGATGCCAGCGTTGCTACCCGCTGGCAGGAACTGTGCCGCCTGGCGGCACCGGGAGTCGTCTGATGACCGCTCGCCTCACCCGCTGGCTCACCACGCTCGACAACTTTGAGACGAAGATGGCGCAACTGCCATCTGTTCGTCGTTATGGACGACTCACGCGCGCCACCGGGCTGGTTCTCGAAGCCACCGGCCTGCAGCTGCCGCTGGGCGCGACCTGCGTGATTGAGCGTCAGGATGGTCTGGAAACGCGCGAAGTTGAAAGCGAAGTGGTCGGGTTTAACGGCCAGCGCCTGTTCCTGATGCCGCTTGAAGAGGTGGAAGGCATTCTGCCCGGGGCGCGCGTCTATGCCAAAAACATTTCTGGCGATGGGCTGCAAAGTGGGAAACAGCTGCCGCTTGGCCCTGCCCTGCTGGGCCGCGTGCTGGACGGCAGCGGTAAACCGCTCGACGGCCTGCCCTCCCCGGACACCACCGAAACCGGCGCGCTAATCACCCAGCCGTTCAACCCCCTGCAGCGTACCCCTATCGAGCATGTGCTTGACACCGGCGTGCGCCCGATTAACGCCCTGCTCACCGTGGGACGTGGACAACGTATGGGCCTGTTCGCCGGGTCTGGCGTGGGTAAATCCGTTCTGCTCGGCATGATGGCGCGCTATACCCAGGCCGATGTGATCGTCGTGGGGCTGATTGGCGAACGCGGTCGTGAAGTAAAAGACTTTATTGAAAACATTCTGGGTGCGGAAGGCCGTGCCCGCTCGGTGGTAATTGCCGCGCCGGCGGACGTGTCGCCGCTGCTGCGTATGCAGGGTGCCGCGTACGCCACCCGCATCGCCGAAGATTTTCGTGACCGCGGCAAGCACGTGCTGCTGATCATGGATTCCCTGACCCGTTACGCGATGGCGCAGCGTGAAATCGCGCTGGCCATCGGTGAGCCACCGGCAACCAAAGGCTACCCGCCTTCGGTCTTCGCCAAACTTCCTGCGCTGGTGGAACGCGCGGGGAACGGCATCAGCGGCGGCGGCTCCATCACCGCGTTCTACACGGTTCTGACGGAAGGCGATGACCAGCAGGACCCGATTGCCGACTCCGCGCGCGCAATTCTTGACGGTCACATTGTGCTGTCGCGTCGTCTGGCCGAAGCCGGGCACTATCCGGCCATTGATATTGAAGCGTCTATCAGCCGCGCAATGACGGCGCTGATTACCGAGAAGCACTACGCTCGCGTGCGTAACTTCAAACAACTGCTTTCCAGCTTCCAGCGCAACCGCGATCTGGTCAGCGTGGGGGCGTATGCCAAAGGCAGCGACCCGATGCTCGACAAGGCGATTAGCCTGTGGCCGCAGCTGGAAGCATTTTTGCAACAAGGCATTTTTGAACGCGCCGACTGGGAAGATTCAATTCAGGCACTGGAGCTGATTTTCCCGCAGGTGTAACACAGGTGGAGGGCGAAGGTCATGGCGCAAAACAGCGCGTTATCAACGCTGAAAGATCTGGCTGAGAAAGAAGTTGATGATGCCGCATTGCAGCTTGGCGCAATGCGACGCGGGTGCCAGCAGGCTGAAGAACAGTTGAAGATGTTAATCGACTATCAGCATGAATATCGCACCAACCTCAATACCGATATGACACAGGGCATTGGAAGCCAGCGCTGGATTAACTATCAGCAGTTTATCCAGACGCTGGAGAAGGCGATAGATCAGCATCGCCAGCAGCTTAACCAGTGGACCCAGAAAGTCGATACCGCGCTGAATTTCTGGCGCGAGAAGAAGCAGCGGCTGCAGGCCTGGCAGACTTTACAGGACCGACAGATCGCGGCAACGACCCTGGCGGAAAACCGTCTGGATCAGAAGAAAATGGATGAGTTTGCCCAGCGCGCATCAATGAGGAAACCGGAATGATCACACTGCAACAACTGCTGATGAGCGACAGCGACCTGTCAGGCGGCACGCAAACAGGGAAAGGCACCGACGGTGCTCAGGACTTTCTCTCTCTGCTGGCGGGCGCCCTGTCGGACGCAACGGGCAAGGGCAAAGATGCGCCGCTGACCCTGGCTGACCTGAAAGCCGCCGGCAGTAAACTGTCAAAAGTGGCCCAGGACGCAAAAGGTGATACCACCCTGCAGGCCAAAATTGCCGACCTGCTCTCGCGCCAGACGGCGCTGAATGGCGATGAAACGTCGCCCGTCACGTCGCTTGATACGCTGGTTTCCGGGCTGGTGCCGCTGTCTAAGGGCGACGCGCTGAAGACGCTCAATGCGGCGAACAGCAAAGATGACGGTAAAAGCGAGCTGAGCGAAGAAGAACTGGCCGGATTAAGCGCGCTGATGGCGATGCTGCCTCACCAGCAAACTACCGCCTCTCGCGCGGCAGGCAGTGAGGGCGTTTCCGCCACCTCAACGCTGAGTTCCGCGACGCTTTCGCAAAACGGCGTGGGCCAGCCGTCCCTGAACGCGTCCGCGGGAAGCCACGATAAAGCGCAGAGTTCTACGCCTTATCAGAGCCAGGCGAAAACCAACGAACCCGCTCTGTCGGGCAACATGCCTGCTACACCGGCCGTGGCCGCAGCAGCAGAGAAGCAGGAGCTCGCCAGTTCGTCTTCATCATCTCCAACGGCCACCCTGGCACCGATTATGTCCAGCCATGCGACCAGCCAGACGGCCGCTACCGTTGCCACCGCGCCGGTGTTAAGCCAGCCTCTGGGAACCCACGAGTGGCAGCAGTCTCTGAGCCAGCACATCACCCTGTTCACTAAGCAGGGCCAGCAGACGGCAGAGCTGCGCCTGCACCCGGAAGATCTGGGTCAGGTGCAAATTTCGCTTAAGCTGGATGATAACCAGGCGCAGTTACAGATGGTCTCTGCGCACAGCCATGTTCGTGCGGCGCTGGAAGCCGCGCTGCCGGTACTGCGGACCTCTCTGGCGGAAAACGGCATTCAGCTTGCACAGAGCAGCGTCAGCAGCGAGAGCTTCGCCGGGCAGCAGCAGTCCTCATCCCAGCAGCAGCACCAGGCTTCGCGTTCCGGCAATACCGGCGGTTTTAATGAAGAGAGCGATGAGTTGCTGCCTGTTCCTTCCGCCCTGCAGTCCGCAGCGCGTGGTAACAGTGCCGTAGACATCTTCGCCTAAACGCCAGAGGTAGCGTGATTATCCCCGTCTTTTCCACGCTTTGACGACAGCAGGACACGGGATAATCACCTTATTAAGCTGTACCGAAACAGGAAGCTCGTATCAGATGACTGACTCCGCTATCACCAAAAAAAGTAAGCGTTCCATCTGGATCCCGCTGCTGGTGTTGATCACGCTCGCCGCCTGCGCTACCGCGGGCTATAGTTACTGGCGTATGCAGCAGGAACCGACCACCGCTGCGGCCAAAGCTGAAGCACCTCCTCCGCCGGCTCCAGTGTTCTTCCCGCTGGATACCTTCACCGTCAATCTCGGTGATGCGGATCGTGTGCTTTATGTTGGCATTACGCTGCGCCTGAAAGATGAAGCCACCCGTTCACGTCTGAACGATTACCTTCCTGAAGTGCGTAGCCGTCTGTTGCTGCTGTTCTCTCGTCAGGACGCTTCGGCGCTGGCCACCGATGTGGGTAAGCAAAAGCTGGTCGACGCTATTAAACAAACGCTGGCGACCCCGCTGGTAAACGGCCAACCTAAGCAGGAAGTCACTGACGTTCTGTATACAGCATTCATTCTGCGGTAACGACATGGGCGACAGTATTCTTTCTCAGGCAGAAATCGATGCGCTGCTCAACGGCGACAGCGATAAAAGTGATGATCCGCAACCGGGCATTGGCGGCGATAGCGATATTCGTCCCTATGACCCGAATACCCAGCGTCGCGTGGTACGTGAACGTCTGCAGGCGCTGGAGATCATTAACGAACGTTTTGCACGTCAGTTCCGTATGGGGCTGTTTAACCTGCTGCGTCGTAGCCCGGATATTACGGTCGGTGCGATCCGCATTCAGCCGTACCATGAGTTTGCCCGCAACCTGCCGGTGCCAACCAACCTTAACCTGATTCATCTGAAGCCGCTGCGCGGCACCGGTCTGGTGGTGTTTTCGCCAAGCCTGGTGTTCATCGCGGTGGATAACCTGTTCGGCGGCGACGGGCGTTTCCCGACCAAAGTAGAAGGTCGTGAATTCACCCACACCGAACAGCGCGTTATTAACCGCATGCTGAAGCTGGCGCTGGAATCATACAGCGACGCGTGGAAAGCGATTAACCCGCTGGAAGTGGAGTACGTCCGTTCTGAGATGCAGGTGAAATTTACCAATATCACCACCTCCCCGAACGATATCGTCGTTAACACGCCGTTCCACGTGGAGATCGGTAACCTGACCGGCGAGTTCAACATCTGCCTGCCGTTCAGCATGATCGAACCGCTGCGCGAGCTGCTGGTTAACCCGCCGCTGGAGAACTCCCGCAACGAAGACCAGAACTGGCGTGAAAACCTGGTCCGCCAGGTCCAGCATTCGCAGCTTGAACTGGTGGCGAGCTTCGCCGATATCCCGCTGCGGTTATCTCAGATCCTGAAATTACAACCCGGCGATGTTTTGCCGATAGAAAAACCCGACCGCATTATTGCCCATGTGGATGGTGTCCCCGTGCTGACAAGCCAGTACGGCACGATTAACGGTCAGTATGCGTTACGCGTTGAGCACTTGATCAACCCGATTTTGAATTCGCTGAATGAGGAACAGCCCAAATGAGTGACATGAACAATCCGTCCGATGAAAACAGCGGAGCACTGGACGATCTGTGGGCTGACGCGTTAAACGAGCAAAAAGCGACCCCGGCCAAAAGCGCAGCGGATGCCGTATTCCAGCAGCTCGGCGGCGGTGACGTCAGCGGCACGCTGCAGGACATCGACCTGATCATGGATATCCCGGTTAAGCTGACCGTTGAGCTGGGACGCACCCGTATGACCATTAAAGAGCTGCTGCGCCTGACGCAGGGTTCCGTGGTGGCCCTTGACGGTCTGGCCGGTGAGCCGCTGGATATCCTGATCAACGGCTATCTGATTGCCCAGGGTGAAGTCGTAGTGGTTGCCGATAAATACGGCGTACGCATCACCGACATCATTACCCCGTCTGAACGTATGCGTCGCCTGAGCCGTTAAGCATGAAAACCCAGGCAACAATATCACAGCCTTCTGCCGTTCCCGGCTCACCTCTGCTCCAGGTGAGCGGGGCGTTGTTCGGTATTATTGCCTTTATTCTTATCGCCGCCTGGCTGGCGAAGCGCTTTGGCCTGGCGGGTAAAACCGCCGGTGCCCGCGGCCTGAAGGTCAGCGCCAGCACCACCCTGGGTCCACGCGAACGCGTGGTCATCGTCGAGGTGGACGATGCGCGTCTGGTTCTGGGCGTAACGGCCTCAAACATCAGCGTATTACACAAGCTGCCGCCCGCTCCTGTTGTGGTGGACGAGCGCGCAGAGGCCCCTGCGGATTTTCAGTCCGTCATGAAGAGTTTGCTTAAGCGTTCCGGGAGATCCTGATGCGCCGTTTGTTATCCCTGACGCTTGCGGGCGTTGCCCTGTTTGCTCCCGCGGTCTATGCACAGCTGCCCGGTCTGGTCTCAACCCCTCTCGCGGGCGGTGGGCAAAGCTGGTCACTTCCCGTTCAGACGCTGGTGTTCATCACCTCGCTGACGTTTATTCCGGCCATCCTGCTGATGATGACCAGCTTCACCCGCATCATCATCGTTTTCGGTCTGCTGCGAAACGCGCTGGGCACCCCTTCCGCTCCGCCAAACCAGGTTCTGCTCGGGCTGGCGCTGTTTTTGACCTTTTTCATTATGTCGCCGGTGATCGATAAGATTTATACCGACGCCTATCAGCCGTTCAGCGAAGACAAAATCTCCATGCAGGAGGCGCTCGACAAAGGCGCACAGCCGCTGCGGGAATTTATGCTGCGCCAGACGCGCGAAGCCGACCTGGCCCTTTTCGCCCGCCTGTCCAACACCGGTGAGCTGCAGGGACCGGAAGCGGTGCCAATGCGTATTCTGCTGCCCGCCTATGTCACCAGCGAGCTGAAAACCGCGTTCCAGATTGGCTTTACCATTTTTATTCCGTTCCTGATTATCGATCTCGTGATCGCCAGCGTCCTGATGGCGCTCGGGATGATGATGGTGCCGCCCGCGACCATTGCCCTGCCCTTTAAGATCATGCTCTTTGTGCTGGTCGACGGCTGGCAGCTGCTGGTCAGCTCGCTGGCGCAGAGTTTCTACAGTTAAGGAACGGCAATGACACCCGAATCGGTCATGATGATGGGCACGGAGGCGATGAAAATCGCGATTGCCGTTGCCGCTCCGCTGCTGCTTGTCGCGCTGGTTACCGGTCTGATTATCAGTATTCTGCAGGCCGCCACGCAGATTAACGAAATGACGCTGTCATTCATCCCGAAAATCATCGCCGTGTTCGTGGCGATCATCGTAGCCGGGCCGTGGATGCTGAACCTGTTGCTGGACTATATGCGCAACCTGTTTACCAACCTGCCGTACATCATCGGCTGATCTGACGATGCTGCACTTCACCAGCGACCAGTGGGTTCAGTGGCTCGGCGTCTACTTCTGGCCGATGCTGCGCATCATGGCGCTGATCTCCACCGCCCCCATTCTCAGCGAGAAATCGATACCCAAACGCGTCAAGGTGGGACTGGGGATTATTATCTCCATTATCGTCGCGCCCTCTCTGCCCCCCGTGGATATTCCGATCTTCTCGGCGAATGCGGTGTGGGTGGCCTTGCAGCAGGTGATGATTGGCGTCGCCGTCGGCTTTACCATGCAGCTCGCTTTTGCCGCCGTGCGTACCGCGGGGGAACTGATTGGCCTGCAGATGGGGTTATCTTTTGCCACGTTTGTCGATCCCGGCAGTCATCTCAACATGCCCGTGCTGGCGCGCATTATCGATCTGCTCGCCATGCTGCTGTTCCTGTCGTTCAACGGCCATCTGTGGCTTATCTCCATGCTGGTGGACACGTTCCATACCCTGCCGATTGGCGAAAACTCGGTGAACAGCAACGCTTTCCTGGCGCTCACCCGAGCGGCGGGGCTGATCTTCCTGAACGGGCTGATGCTGGCGTTACCCATCATCACCCTGCTGCTGACCGTCAACCTGGCTTTAGGTTTACTCAACCGAATGGCGCCGCAGCTTTCGGTGTTTGTCATTGGTTTTCCGCTGACGCTGACGGTCGGAATTTTATTAATGTCATTACTGATGCCACTGATCGCTCCCTTCTGTGAACATTTATTCGGCGAGATATTCAACCTGTTAGCGGATATTGTCAGCGAGCTGCCACGTAAATAATAGCCCTCACTGTTGCTATTGTCTTTCTGAGGATATTCCTAAAATAAAATGCGAAAAACATCTTCCAGGATATATCTGACGCGGTTTAATTGTTTCTAACCACCTCACAATACTTAATATTTACTTTACTTTAAGAAGATTCCTGGCAAATTATACGTAACTTTACGGGATAGTGAGTCCGCCTGAAAGTCTTTGTCATGCTCACAGGTTTATTATTTTTTTCCATCCCGTATGGCTGTTTTGAGCTCTCAGGCAGATGGTGAATTATCGTTACGCATTGAGTGAGGGTATGCCATGTCAACGATCATTATGGATTTATGCAGCTACACCCGGCTAGGGTTAACCGGGTACCTGGCAAGCAGAGGGGTAAGAAAGAGAGACATCAACGATGCACACACCGTTGACGAACTCGCAGCCGCTTGTGACGAACTAAAACCAGGCGTGGTGTTTATTAATGAGGACTGTTTCATTCACGATCCAGCCAACAGTCAGCACATTAAGCAAATCATTAATCAGCATCCAAAAACCCTGTTTATTGTTTTTATGGCGATCGCGAATATCCATTTCGATGAGTATTTGTTGGTCCGTAAAAATTTATTGATCAGTTCTAAATCGATTAAACCCGAGTCGCTGGATGACATTTTGGGTGATTATTTGAATAAAGAAGTAAAAAATGTAGGAGCGGTTAACTTACCCACCCTATCATTAAGCAGGACTGAATCAAGTATGCTGCGAATGTGGATGGCGGGACAAGGAACTATTCAGATCTCCGACCAGATGAATATTAAAGCGAAAACCGTTTCGTCACACAAAGGAAATATTAAACGGAAAATTAAAACGCATAATAAGCAAGTGATCTACCATGTGGTACGCCTGACCGATAATGTGACGAACGGGATTTTCGTCAACATGCGTTAGTCGCTTAAGACCCTGTGCACCCTACCTTTGATCTCTGGCCTGGCCAGAGATTTTTGCTTCTGCAGAGGATGTCGGGCCGCAATGCGCTACCCGACGCCGTGTTAGTCTGCTTTCTCAACAAAGATACCGTCAGGATGCCCCAGTTCGTTAAAAAACCAAATGCCGAGCGGGTAGTCTTCCAGTGATACCAGGTACATTGTCCCTTCACTAAACTCTTCAATTGCCAGCACCACACCCGGGCGGCGCGGCCCACCGTCCGTTTTAACGGTTACCCGATCGTTGACCTTCATACATTCCTCCTCTGGTTTTGAGCCAGTGTAGAACAAAACGCAAAAACACACATCGCCGCCCGGCGTGAATGGCGTTTTTATACACAGGCTATACTTAACCTTGGACACGTTTGCAGGTTGAAAGAGGAGTCCCGCAATGAAGACCGATAAAGAGTACAGCGACACCATCAAGCGCGAAGTCGAGGTGGATGTCGATGCCCTGCTGGCCGCCATCAATGAGATCAGTGAGTCAGAAGTCCGCCGGTCGGACGACAATTCGGACCGCGTCATTGTCAACGGAAGGGATTATCACACCTATCGTGAGCTGGCGGAGGCCTTCGAGCTCGATATTCACGACTTTAGCGTGTCTGAAGCCAATCGTTAGGGCGAAAAAAATCCCGGTCATGGGGATGACCGGGATCAAAACTTGCTTATGCAAGAAGCACTTGAAAATTCGTTACACCAGGAAATCTGATGTACAAGCCACACTATCCCCAACGAATTTGTCTGACAAGCATATATTCTTATGATGAATATAATATTTTTAACATAATGCTTTTCGCTATGAGCAATAGCATACGCCGAATGCGGGTTTGCCAGGGAATACTCTCATTTCTCCTGTTAACAATTCGGTTATTTTTTAGGAATTTTCTTAGATAACGACGCAGCCGTTACCGGGAGCCACTATGACTTCACTGCGGGATAACTTGCTGATTTTTTCTGACCTGGACGGCTCGTTGCTGGATATTCATACCTATGACTGGCAACCCGCCATGCCCTGGCTGGACAAACTTCTGGATAATCAGATTCCGGTCATTCTCTGCAGCAGCAAGACCGCGGCGGAGATGCTGGATATCCAGCAGGATCTTGGGCTTGAAGGCTTGCCTTTTATTGCCGAGAACGGCGCGGTGATTCAGCCTGACGTGCGCTGGGATAAGGTTCAGCGCCAGACCAGAGGGATGACGCACCGGGATATCCGTCCGCGGATCGAGCAGATACGTCTGCAGACGGGCTTTAAATTCACCACCTTTGACGATGTGGATGAGCACGTTATCAGCGAGTGGACCGGGCTGACGCGCTACCGTTCGGCGCTTGCCCGCAAGCATGAAGCGTCCGTCACGCTCATCTGGCGCGATACCGACGAGAAAATGGTTCAGTTTGAAGAGGAACTGGCGAATATCGGCCTGAAATGCCTGCAGGGTGCGCGGTTCTGGCATATTCTGGACGCCCGCTGCGGCAAAGACGTAGCGGTGAACTGGCTGATTGAACAGTATCGCGAGCAGGACGAGATCGAGCCCACCACGCTGGGGCTCGGCGACGGCCCTAACGATGCGCCGCTGCTCGACAGCGTTGACTTCGCGGTGGTCATCAAGGGGATTAACCGCCAGGGCATCACGCTACGGGATGATAACCCTGCCCGCGTTTATCACACCCAACAGCCCGGCCCGGCAGGCTGGCGGGAGGGGCTGAATCACTTCCTGTCCTGATCTCGCCACACGACCCGGTTACGCCCGCTCTGCTTGGCCTCATAGAGCCGGACGTCCGCCACGGATTGCAGCTGCTCAAAATCATAGTTACCCGCTTCATCCGCGCTGCTGACCCCCAGTGACGCGCTGATGCGCAGGGTCGTGCTCTTCTTCACCAGGATCTCCTTATTATTGATTCGGCAACGAATGCGATCCGCGACGCCTCTCGCCTCCTCCAGACCAATCCCCGGCAGGACGACGCAAAACTCTTCTCCGCCTACACGCCCTGCCACATCATTCTTGCGTAACGCGCTGGCAATCAGTCC
The DNA here is from genome assembly GCF_034107425.1 of Enterobacter sp. 148H3. NCBI lineage: Bacteria > Pseudomonadati > Pseudomonadota > Gammaproteobacteria > Enterobacterales > Enterobacteriaceae > Enterobacter > Enterobacter sp. 148H3. Next base: position 227,233 of record NZ_JAWNEI010000009.1, read on the forward strand.
TGCCGTGTGGGAGAGCACCTTATCACCGGCCTGATGGCCGAACCGGTCGTTGATGTTTTTAAAATGGTCGAGATCGATCTGAATCACCGAGAACGGCAGCGACTGCTGGCGGCAGGTTTCTGCCAGCATTTTTGCGCGGTCGAACAGCGCGCCGCGATTATTCAACCGCGTAAGCGGATCGTGCCAGGCCTGCCACTGGAGGGAGTGCTGAAGCGTATACATGTTACTCACCATCCGGCGGATCACCAGCCACGAGATCAACAGCATGGCGGTAAAGAGCGCCCACAGCAGCGCCAGTACGATACTGATGCTACCGAAGTCGTCCTGTACCCCTTCATGCAGAGTGTGGATCCGCAGGACGACGCCAGCGAAGTGATCGAGCCGCTCCCAGGTAATAAACCGGCTCCCGAGGCGGATACCGCCGCCGGTATCATGCTCAATCGCCTGGGCAATCTGCGCCGCTTCGCGTTCGTCAAAATGGTTAACCGGGCTTCCCGCGTGGGCTGAGGTGGCGATCATATTTAGCCGGGTATCATACAGCTGATACTCTCCCTCCGTTCGGTCTTCCGTCGCATCGGCCAGCAGACGCTGCATCGTGCTCAATGTAAAGTCCATCGCCACGACGCCGTACCAGTAACGATCGAAATAGATGGGGACGCTGGCGGTGATCGTTCGTTCATCCCCGGTCCAGGATGAAGGCGTGGAGATAAACCAGCGCACGGCGCGGGCGCGGTTGTTACGTTCTGACTGCTGGGTAAACCAGGACTGCGTGACCAGATTATAATAGCGGGCGGTAATATCACCCGCCCGATCCGGCGTATCCGTGGAAAGGAAAAATCCGGCGCGGGAGACGTAGATCACTCGCGCTTCCGTTTGCGCTCTCGACGACGCCAGTCTGAGCAAATAGCCCACTTCGAGCGCGGCAGAAATTTCATGGCTTATGCGTTCAGCGTCCCGATTGAGAAGCGTGGTTTTTTCGACAAAGGCGTCCGAGACCCCGTTAATGGGAAGGGTACGTTTTTTATCAACGGCAAGCTGCCAGGTGGGGAGCATGCGGACGGTATTGAAGCGTGACACCGCATCCTGTAAGACTTCAAAGGCCAGCGGCGTCTCGATTGCGTCATGCATGCCCTGGCGAAATAACAGCAGCCTGTCGATGCTGTTCTGTAACTGCCTGTCCAGAGAACTGGCCACCGTATCCAGATGATTGCGCTGGCTGGAGATGTATGCCTCTTCCAGCACCACCACCTCACGCCAGGTAAGTAAAGTGGAAAATACCAGAACGATCAGAAAACAGAGATTAACAATCCGCCCAGGATTGGTACGCTTATGCAGCCATTGCAAAAAAGATTGTCTTACAACAAAGGTATCGCGCTGCACACACACTCCATGATCGCTACCTAACACCCAGTACTAGAGATAAAAACGCCCGGCAAAGCCGGGCGTTATGTGATTAAGCCTTGTCCCGCTTGTGCTGCCCGTCACCTGGCTGAAGCTCATCTTCACGAAATGCTTCCCGCTTGATGCTATAGCCATCGTGCCACCGGCATTCCACCATTCCGCTGGAATACCCGGTGACGATCATACGTGGGCCGCCCTTTTTAGGCTTAACTTCATCACTGACCAAAAAGACCATACCTGCCTCCTGTATCAGGGTGAAACTGTTTCAATTTAGACGAGGAATGGTCTTTTTGCATCCTGCCGCGGGTAACAATTAGTGCGACGTGCCGCGAATTTTCTCAACCAGCTTCACCGCCGCAACGACGATAGCGCCAATGATAAAGCCCAGCACCAGATTCAGCAGGGTGGGCAGAATCGCCGCGATAACGGCCCCCTGCGTGGAGGAGAAATGTTCGATGGCATGGTGCAGCGGCGCAATACCGTGAACCACAATTCCGCCGCCCACGAGGAACATCGCCAGCGTGCCCACCACCGACAAACTCTTCATCAGCCAGGGCGCCAGCACCAGCAGGCTTTTGCCGATGCCTCTTGCTACCGCGCTCGACTTTTCTTCCAGCCAGTAGCCAATATCGTCCAGCTTGACGATCAGCCCCACCAGACCGTACACGCCCACGGTGACCAGAATCGCAATGCCGGAGAGGATCAGCACCTGGTTCAGAAGCGGCGCGTCAGAGACAATCCCCAGCGTAATCGCGACGATTTCCGCAGACAGGATAAAGTCGGTCCGAATGGCGCCTTTGACCTTATCACGCTCGAAGGTTTTCGGATCCTGCGCGGCCAGCGCTTCAAGACGCTGCTGGCGCACCTCCGGCGTATCGCTCTGCTTGCGCGCGCTAAAGGAGTGGAGCACCTTCTCCACACCCTCGAAGCAGAGAAATGCCCCACCAATCATCAGTAACGGCGTGATGGCCCAGGGGATAAAGGCGCTGATCAGCAGCGCCAGCGGCACCAGGATCACCTTATTCAGGAAAGAGCCTTTCGCCACGCCCCACACCACCGGCAGTTCACGGTTAGCCCTTACCCCACTCACCTGCTGGGCGTTCAACGATAAATCATCGCCCAGCACGCCTGCGGTTTTTTTCGCCGCCAGTTTCCCCATCACTGAAATGTCGTCCAGTAAGGTGGCAATATCATCCAGCAATGTTAATAAGCTACTTCCTGCCAAAATCTTAATCCTTCATTTTTTGGTAATTAAGTGAATAGTATGGAGCAAAAGCGCCAACCCGGAAACAGGCACCTTACGTCAACAAAAAATTCACATCTGCCACACAATTAAAGGGCTCGCCAGCGAGATAGTTTTCGCGTTTACTATCAGCGAACTTTTTATTTCGTCGTGAGGGATTATGCGTTTCCGGCAATTGCTACCGCTCATCGGGGCACTCTTTTCGCTGTACATCATCTGGGGGTCAACCTACTTTGTCATTCGCATCGGCGTGGAAAGCTGGCCGCCGCTGATGATGGCGGGCATTCGTTTTCTCTCGGCGGGCATCCTGCTGCTTGCCTTCCTGCTGCTGCGCGGGCATAAGCTTCCCCCGCTGCGTCCGATGCTGAATGCCGCCCTGATCGGCCTGCTGCTGCTGGCTGTGGGGAACGGATTTGTGACGATTGCCGAGCACCAGAACGTACCGTCCGGGATCGCCGCCGTGGTCGTTGCCACCGTACCGCTGTTTACCCTGTGCTTCAGCCGCTTCTTTGGTATCCGCACCCGCAAGCTGGAGTGGCTGGGTATTGGGATTGGCCTTGCCGGCATCATTCTGCTGAATAGCGGCGGTAACCTGAGCGGGAATCCGTGGGGTGCAGTCATCATCCTGATTGGCTCGATGAGCTGGGCGTTTGGTTCCGTGTACGGTTCGCGTATCGAACTGCCTACCGGCATGATGGCGGGCGCAATCGAGATGCTTGCCGCCGGGATTGTACTGCTGCTCGCCTCCATGCTTACGGGAGAAAAGCTGACAACCCTGCCGCCGCTGTCGGGCTTGCTGGCGGTAGGCTACCTGGCGCTGTTCGGCTCTATCATCGCCATTAACGCCTATATGTTCCTGATCCGCAATGTCTCTCCGGCTGTCGCCACCAGCTACGCCTACGTTAACCCGGTCGTGGCCGTGCTGCTCGGGACAGGTCTGGGGGGAGAAACGCTTTCTCCAGTGGAATGGATTGCATTAGGGATCATTGTGTTTGCCGTCGTGCTGGTCACGCTGGGCAAATATTTGCTGCCGGCAAAACCGGTGGTCACGCCTTGCGAGGCGGAGAAATCGTAAGCAGGTGAATGCCCTGCGTGTCGATCTGCGCGGTCTGGCCGCCGCCGCAGATCCACTCTTCAAGCCGTTCGGTCAGATCGGTATCATTCAGCTTTAATCTGCCTCTCAGCGCACACTCCCAGACAATCAGCACCCGCCAGCCTTGCTCAATAAGCGTCGAGAGGTCCCGCTCGTCGCGCTCGACGTTTTTAGCAATCTTATCCAGCCAGAAATCGGTGCGCGTCGCGGGGACTTTAAACAGGTAGCAGTCGTGATGGTGCCAGAAACAGCCGTGAGTAAAGATGATGCACTGCCAGGCGTCGATGACGAAATCGGGACGCCCCGCCAGGGCGGGATCCTGGACGCGGAAGTCAAACCCCGCCTGCGTCAGCAGCGCGGCCAGGCGCTTTTCAATCGCGGTGTCACGCGTGCCGATGGCACGCATGTTTTTGCTGCGCGTCGCCTTATCGTGAACGTCCGTCATTGACGGCCTCACTCTGGCGGAGCGCCACCGCCTGTCTGATGCGCGAGGCCAGCAGCTTTGCGACCGCCGCAAACGCGGGCACCACCACCGAGTTACCAAACTGCCGGTACGCCTGGGTATCCGAAACCGGAATGCGGAAACCGTAGCCTTGCGGCGTTTCAAAACCCATCAACCGGGCACATTCCCGCGGCGTTAAGCGTCGCGGACGGTGACGCTGGTTGTGCGGGTCGTCGAAATCTTTTTCACCCAGCGCTTTGTCCCAGCCTCTGTCGATCAGGATTTCCGCGCCGTCTTTGTAGTAGCGAGCAGACAGCGTGCGGGTGACGCTGTGCGGATCGTTAGGGTTTACCATCCCAAAGCCGAAGCCGTTGCCTTTCGCCTGGTGCTTCTTGGCATAGCGGTAGAGGTATTTCCACAGCACCGGAGTCAGGATAAATTTCGCGTCGATGACCGGTTCCAGCAGGTCGGCCACGGTGGGACGCCGCTCGGGATACAGAGAGGGAATATCCCGCAGGGTAAAATCGCCTTTCAGATTGAGATCGCGTCGGAAGCCCACCAGCACGATACGTTCGCGATGCTGGGGCAGGAAATGTTTCCCATCAATAATTTTAGGATCGTCCGCCCCCATGTCCTGTGAATCGGCCACGTCATAACCCAGCTCATCCAGGGTTTGCATGATAATGCGGAAGGTTTTCCCGCCGTCGTGGCTTTTTAAGTTTTTGACGTTTTCCAGTACAAAAATGGCCGGACGACGGGCGTCAATAATGCGCGCCACGTCAAAAAACAGCGTTCCCTGCGTATCGCAGGCGAAACCGTGGGCGCGTCCAAGGGCATTCTTTTTGGAGACGCCAGCCAGCGAGAACGGCTGACACGGGAAGCCTGCCAGCAGCACGTCATGCGCCGGGATCGTCTGACGAATGTGCTCGGCGGCCTGTTCATCGCTCACGCCGCTTTTATGGCTCAGGGTCACATCGCGGATATCCGCGTTGAAATGATGCTCGTTCGGATCGCAGTACCAGTTAGCCTTGTAGGTGCGTACGGCATGTTTGTTCCACTCGCTGGTAAACACGCACTGTCCGCCGATGGCTTCAAAACCGTGCCGGATGCCGCCGATACCGGCAAAAAGATCGATAAAGCGGAAGGCATAGTTCGGGTGCGCGGCAGAAGGTCGCGGAAGCAGGTTTTGCAGATAACGATACTCGCCTTCACTCAGGCGACGCCCTGCTCGCTCGCTGGTCAGCAGGCGTTTAAGGATCGCCGGGCTCCAGTGGCTCTCGCCGTGCGCCATCAGCAAACTGGCCAGCGTTTTAGCATCATAGATATCCAACAGCTGACGCAGTAAGGCCTGCACCGTTGCCGTTGATTTCTCAGCCTGCGCGGGCGCGGGCTCTGTCACTGATCGATTTTCCTGCATTCTTTTAACCGGAGAATAAAGACTGGGAACAGATTACCACAGTTCAGTTGCGCAAACTGCGACGGAAGCGGCCCAGCACCTGGCTATCCAGCCCGAGGCAGTCGCCGTGTAATTCGGCGCTGAGTTTCGCCATAAACTGGATCAGGAAATCGGCATTGTGACGTGCCAGTTCGCGGCCCATGTCCGTTTGCATTGTATCAGGCAATCGCAGCAGCTTGGTCTGAAAATGGTCGAGGGCAAACGCACGGTCGTCGAGGGGACGCGCATCGGCAAAGGGATCGTTAGCATCAAAAAGCGACACGCCCAGCGCGCCCGAGACGGCAAAAACGCGCGCCAGGCCGATAGCGCCTAACGCTTCCAGCCGGTCTGCATCCTGCACAATTTTGGCCTCCATACTCTGCGGCGCAATCCCGGCGCTGAAGCTGTGCGCCTCAATCGCGTGCCCGACGGCGGCAATATGCTCTGGCGGAAAGTCAGGGAAGTCGCGGCGCAGAATGTCGCTCGTCTTAAGCGCCGCGAGCCGTGACGACTGGCTGCGTTCAGGATGGTTTTTCGGCAGGCTGACAATATCGTGAAAATAGCATGCGGCCAGAATCACCAGCGGCTCGACCATGTGGTGAACCATGATTTTTTGCGCCGTCATCCAGACCCGACGAAAATGCGAAATATCATGTGCGGTATCGTCGGTGCTGTGATTCTCCTCGAGCCAGTGCTCAAATCGTTGCTGCCACCGGGCAAGTTCCATCGTCATGTCCTGTTGTTTAAAAGAGGATGAATTATAACACAGCCGAATTAAACCAATCTAAAAATAGAACCACGAAATACTTAATAATAATTACACCATATAAATTCAATGAATTAATTCACGAGAAAAATAAAGAGACTTATAGAAACATTTGGAAATATTACAAATAATTTAATTACACTTATTTCTGAAACTAAATTACATCTATTGAAATAGTATCAACCCAGTAACCACGGAGGGTGGTTACATATATTCATATAATTTATCCTTTAAGGGAATATATAATGAAAAGAAAAGTTTTGGCAATTCTTGCACCCGCGTTATTAATGGCAGGCTTAGTAAACGCGGCTGAAATTTACAACAGCAATGGCAATAAACTCGACCTGTACGGTAAAGTAGATGGTCTGCATTATTTCTCTGACGACACGGGTTCAGATGGCGACGTAAGCTACGTTCGTCTGGGCTTCAAAGGCGAAACGCAGATCAACGACCTGCTTAGCGGCTATGGCCAGTGGGAATATAATATTAAGGCTAACAAAACTGAGAAATCAGGCAATCAGTCATGGACACGCCTTGGCTTCGCTGGTCTGAAATTTGGTGAATACGGTTCATTCGACTACGGTCGTAACTACGGCGTGGTTTACGATGTTGAAGGCTGGACCGATATGCTGCCTGAGTTCGGCGGAGATTCCTATAGCTATACCGATAACTTTATGACCGGCCGTACAAACGGTGTTGCAACCTACCGTAATAATGATTTCTTTGGTCTGGCTCAGGGCCTGGATTTCGCTATTCAGTATCAAGGCAATAACGAAAGCGCCTCTAACGATCAGGAAGGTACCAACAATGGCCGTGATATCCGCAAAGAAAACGGAGACGGTTGGGGTATTTCAACCTCCTACGATTTCGGTATGGGATTCAACGCCGCCGCGGCATATGCTTCATCTGACCGTACCAACGACCAGGTTACCAAAACAACAGCCGGTGGTGACAAGGCTGACGTCTGGACTGTTGGCTTGAAATACGATGCCAACGATATCTATCTGGCAACCATGTATGCAGAAACCCGCAATATGACGCCTTACGGTGACTTCGGCGTTGCTAATAAAACTCAGAACTTTGAAGTGACAGCGCAGTATCAGTTTGATTTCGGCCTGCGCCCTGCGGTCTCTTTCCTGATGTCTAAAGGTAAGGATCTGAATTCCTTCTACGGAAGTGATAAAGATCTGGTGAAATATGCTGACGTGGGTGCGACCTATTATTTCAACAAAAATATGTCCACCTATGTTGACTACAAAATCAACCTGCTGGATGAAGATGACAATTTCTACAACGCGAATGGCATCAGCACCGATGACATCTTAGCAGTCGGTCTTGTTTATCAGTTCTAATCCCCAAAATACCAAAGGCCGCAATTGCGGCCTTTTTTATTTCTTCATTTTTATTATGGCGCTTCCTGCAGCGCCACCCGAATAAACCCGTTATTCTGCGCCAGCAGTTCATGGGCCTTCCACGCATCCAGCCCTGTGAGCACCATCAATACCGCCGTTTTACAGTGATGGTTACAGCTCTCCAGCGCGGCTTTTGCTTCAGCCCGGGAGCATCCCCCCGCTTCCATCACGATGGCGATTTGGCGTTCGGCCCATTTGGTGTTGCTTGCCTCAAGATCCACGCGCAGGTTGCTATAAACCCGTCCGGTCCGAACGGCCAGCCCTGTAGCGATCATTGAGAGGATCATTTTCTGCGCGATCCCCGCTTTGGTGCTGATATAGCCTGCGACGACATCGGCACCCAGCTCCGGAGCGATAACCATGCTCGCCAGATGCGCGGCTTCACTTTGCGCATCGCCGGTAATGATGGCCACAGGCGAACCCAGCGACCACGCATGGCGCATTGCCCCCCAGACCCACGGCGTTTTTCCGCTGACGGTCACGGCCAGCATCATATCGTGTTCACCAAACTTAATGGCCTGCAGATCGGCAACGCCGCGCTCGTAACTCCCTTCCCCTTCTTGTGCCGTAACGGCAATCACCGGGGTTTTGCCCGGCGCATACTCATCGGTAACCTGTTGCGCAACGCGCCCAGACGGCCCCGCGCCAACGATGACCAGGCGACCGCCGTGGCTGAGCGCCGCGGCGGCGTTGTCCACCACGCGTGCAATAGTGTCTAAACAGGGGGTAATAGCAGCAGAAATGAGTACATCATCCTGGTGAATGACTTTCAGCATGTCCAGCGTGGACAATCTATCAATATTCATCGTGCTGGCGTGCCGTCTTTCCCTGACCGAACCGGTAAGCATAACGCTCATAAACAGCCTCCTTATTATGAGTACCCATACACTATAAAGTGTTTTATATAGATGACCTGCGAGGAGAGTCACGAAAAGAGGACCAAATCCACGCCTTTACATGGCTTTAAGAAAAGCGCGTCATCGGCGATAATTACCCCTTTCTTAATCATCGCGGAGTGTTGATGAGCGATTTGCAGCCTTTCCTTCCGACGCGCAAGCGCCCCATGAAACTCAATACGCTGGTCACGCTGATGGTGTGCGCGATTATTGCCTCTGTGCTGCTGGTGGTCTTTGCGCTCTACTCCGTACAAATCACCCGGGCGACCCGCGATGATGTTAAAGACACTGCGCTCGGCATTGCCCGCACCCTCGCCGACAGCCCCGAGATACAGCGCGGCCTGATGCAGGCACCGCAGGAGAATATTATTCAGCCCATCGCCCAGGCGGTGACGAAGCGAAACGATCTGCTGTTCACCGTGGTCACCGATATGCGCGGGATCCGCTATTCACACCCGAGCGAGGCGCTGCTGGGGCTGCATTTTATCGGCGATGATTTAACCCCTGCGCTGGAAGGCAAAGAGAACGTATCGGTAAACCGGGGCGCGCTCGCCGAAGCGCTGCGCGTTTTTACGCCCGTCTACGACGGCCAGCACGAGCAGATCGGCGTGGTAGTGGTCGGTATCTCCCTGAATAAGGTTGAAGAGCAGATTGCCCGCGGGCGGCTAAACGCCGTCTGGACCATTTTATTCAGTATTTTTATGAGTTCGATGGCGATTTGGGGTCTGGTGCGGGTACTTAAACGCATCCTGTTCGGGCTCGAACCTTACGAAATTTCCGCCCTGTTCGAACAGCGTCAGGCAATGCTGCAGTCGCTTCGCGAAGGGGTTCTGGCCGTCGATATTCACGGGCGCGTGACGATGATCAACCAGACCGCCAGAGAAATATTGCTTCTCCCCTCCGGTAAGCAGACCGAAAACGCCAGCGCGCCCCTGCTGGCCAGCCTGCGTGACGTCTCGAAGACGGGCGTCGCACGCCAGGATCAGGAGATCAGCTGCAACGGTAGGCTATTGCTGTGCAACATGGTCCCCGTGAAAAGTCAGGATCGGGTGATCGGCGCCATCACCACCTTTCGTGATAAAACGGAAATCAGCCAGCTGATGCAGCGTCTGGACGGCATGGTTAACTACGTCGATGCCCTGCGCGCCCACACCCACGAGTTTATGAATAAACTGCATGTGATACTCGGCCTGCTGAATATTAAGCGCTACGACAAGCTGGAAGAGTACATTCTCCAGACGGCACATCATTACCAGACGGATATCGGTACGATACAGAGCAAGGTAAAATCCCCGGTGGTTGCCGGGTTCCTGCTGGGTAAAATCAACCGGGCGAAAGAAGCGGGCGTCACCCTGACGCTGGCGGATGAAAGCCAGATACCGGATACCGCAAGTGAAGAGCAGGTCGCGGTGCTGATCACCGCGCTGGGCAACCTCATTGAAAACGCGCTCGACGCGATGGAAGGACAGCAGGAGGGCGAGATCGGCCTGCTACTTCATTACCAGAACGGCTGGCTCAGCTGTGAAGTCAGCGACGATGGCCCCGGCATTGATCCCACTCAGCTGGAGTCTATTTTTACAAAGGGCTTCTCAACAAAAGGTGAAAACCGCGGCGTTGGGCTGTTCCTTGCGCGCCAGCAGATTCAGAACCTCGGCGGCGATATCTCCGTCGAGTCTGAGCCCGGCGTATTTACCCAATTTTTTGTTCACATCCCCTGGGATAGCGAGAGGAAAATCGCGTGATAAATGTGTTAATTGTCGATGATGACGCCATGGTGGCCGACCTCAACCGTCTGTACGTCAACCGTGTTGAAGGCTTTACCTGCTGTGGCGTCGCCTCCACGCTAAACCAGGCCGAGGCCATCATTAATGACCCCAGCCATCCTGTCGATCTGGTGCTGCTGGATGTCTATATGCAGCAGGATAACGGGCTGGATCTGCTGCCCGTCATTCGCGCATCCGGCCGCCCAATCGACGTGATCATGATCACCTCGGCCGCCGACGCCGCCACGATCCAGACCTCCATTCACTACGGCGTGGTGGATTATTTGATCAAGCCGTTCCAGTTCCCGCGCTTTGAAGAGGCGCTGAACGGCTGGAAGGCAAAGCATAGCCTGATGGGGTCGCATCAGTATTACGAGCAGGCGGACGTCGACCGGCTGATCCACGGCGGGGCACCGGAACTGGCGGACAGCAAAAAGCTGCCGAAAGGGTTAACGCCGCAAACGCTGCGCACGATTTGCCAGTGGATTGACGCACACCCGGAGACGGAGTTTTCTACCGACGATCTGGCAAACGCGGTCAATATTTCCCGCGTGTCCTGCCGCAAATATCTGATCTGGCTGGCGCAAATCAATATTCTGTTCACCAGCATTCACTACGGCGCCACCGGGCGTCCGGTGTATCGCTACCGTCTCCAGCCGGAGCAAACGGGCCTGCTCAAGCAATACTGCCAGTAACGCGGTAGGTATCATCCAGCAGGGTAAAGCGGAAGTGGTGTGCTGAAGAGAACACCACTTCTTTTGTTTTGGTCACAAAGATCGCTTCTATGTCGGGACGCGCGCGCAGCGCAGCGCGGCCCTTCTCCACGCCCATGCCGTACATCAGCGTGGTCCAGATATCGCCGTCGATGGAATCTTTTGAAATGATGGTCACGCTGTCCAGTTCGTTATCGAGCGGGTAACCGGTGCGCGGATCGAGAATGTGGTGATAGCGTTTGCCGTCTTGTTCAAAATAGCGCTCGTACGTTCCCGAAGTGACGACGGACAGGTTCTCTACGGTCATAGTGCCGATCAGCGCGTCACCGGCGAACGGTTTTTTCAGCCCGACGCTCCAGCCCCCTTCAGGCGAGCCTAACGTCTGAATGTTTCCGCCGAGGTTAATCAGCCCCAGCTCAGCTCCCTCTTTATGCAGGTAATCCCGCACCCTGTCGGCGATGTAGCCTTTGGCAATCGCCCCCAAATCGATCTCCATCCCCGCTTTGGTCAGAAATACGCTGCTGCTGGCCTCATCAAGGAGAACATCCTCGGGGCGGGTAATCGCCAGCAGCGAGGCGATATCATCGTCAGGCGGAACGCTGTCCCCCTGAAAGCCTATTTTCCAGCGCTTCACCAGCGGACCGATCGCCAGGTTAAAGGCGCTGTCCTTGAGCAAACTTGCCGCTTTTGCACAGCGGATCAGATCAAACACCGGCCGGCTGACGGTGACCGGATGGTGGCCCGCAGCATGGTTAATATCCATCACCTGCGAATGCGCGCGGTTAACGGTGAGCAGATCTTCGTACTGTTTGATCAGACGAAACACGCGGGACGCGAGGGCTTCGTCATGGGAGAAGAGCTTCAGGAGGATGGGTGAGCCCATCAGAACGGCGGAGTAACTGTAAACGCGATGGCTATCAGGCATGGCAGGAATCCTCAGATGTCGCCCCGGCAGGCACCGCGCCGCCGGGGAAAATGCCGGATAGCGCTACGCGTATCCGGCCCGGGAAGCAGGTGCCTCACATCTTTTTCGAACGCAGAGCCGCCTGATGTCCTGCAAGGGTACCAAAAATAATGATATCTGCCACCGCGTTACCGCCGATACGGTTGCCGCCGTGGATCCCGCCGACCACTTCACCGGCCGCAAACGCGCCCGGCAGCACGTTATGGTTGCTGTCCAGCACGCAGGTTTCGGTGTTGATGGTCACGCCGCCCATGGTGTGGTGCACGCCCGGCGCAATCTGAATGGCGTAGAATGGCCCTTCATTGATTGGGGCACGCAGCGCGGTGGTACGACCAAAGTCATCATCGTGCTGTTTTTCAACGAAACTGTTGTAACGTTCCAGGGTCGCCAGGAAAGCGTGGTGATCCATACCGAGCGCTTCCGCCAGAGCTTTTGGCGAGCTGGCGCTGGTCACGAAGCCTTTGGCAATGTACTCATCAGCGGCTTTGTTTTTGGCGCGTACGTGCTCGTCAAAGACGATGTAAGCGTATTTCTCCGGCAGCGCGATGATTGCAGCCGAGACTTTATCGCGGGTCGACATTTCATTATAGAAGCGCTCCCCTTTCTGATTGACCAGAATCGCACCGCCCCCGCGGATGGATTCGGAAATCAGGTACGAGGTTTTCTGCTCAACGGTTGGGTGAATTTGAATTTCTCCCATATCGACAGTGCCAGCCCCGATGCGCTCAAGTAGCGCGATACCGCCACCGGTCGCCCCTTTGTGGTTGGTGGTGACGAAACCTTCCAGATCCGGACGGTATTTCACGACCATCTGGCTGTTGGCGCTGAAGCCGCCTGTGGCGACAATCACGCTTTTCGCTGCCACGGTGACGGTTTCATTCTCTTCGGTGGTCAGGCGCACGCCGGTGACTTCACCGTTTTCGAAGATAATGTCGCTGACGGAAGTATCCAGCATTACCTCGATGTTGCGTTTGTTGACGTTACGCACCAGGCCGCTAATCAGGTAACCGCCCACCGCAGAACCGTCTTTTGGACGGTGAGTACGGTCGATGCTCATCCCGCCGGTGGTGGTGATGTCGTTCAGCATGATGCCGCGCGTTGCCAGCCACTCAATTGCCTGCGGCGCGTTCTCGACGAAGCGGCGCAGCAGTTCAGGGTTGTTCTTGTTGCCTCCGCCTTTCAGGCTTTCCTGGTAGAACAGCTCTTTGCTGTCCTGAATGCCCTTCACGCGCTGGAAGCGGGTTTCGGCGGCGTTCATACCGGCAGAAGCTTTAATGGTGTTCCCGCCGATGGTTGGCATTTTCTCGACGATCAGCACGCTCGCGCCTTCGTCGTGAGCCTGAATCGCCGCCGCCAGACCGGCGCCGCCGCTGCCGACAACCACCACGTCCACGCTGCGGGTTTCGTTCGGGTCAACGCCCTCTTCCGCTGCCAGCGCTTTGCTGGATTTCAGCATCGCTTTAGAGACCGCTTTCTTCACCGCTTCACTCTGGCTGGTTGCGCCGGTGATGGCATCCACGTGCGGGGTGTTGGCATCCAGAATGCGGGTGCGGATCTCTTCAAAGCTGGTGACAAACTCAACGTCTTCGCTCGGGCCGGAGGCCAGCTCGATGTCCGCAATGCGGTCAGTTTCCAGACTGACGTTAATCACCAGCTCGTTCGCGTCGTCCTGCACCTTCTCAGTAAACATGCCCGGTTTGAATTTAGATTCGCCCATGCTCATGTCGCGGATCATCGCTTCCACCAGCGAGAAGCGCCACAGCGGCTCAGGAATGTTCAGCGCCTCGCGCTGGGTGCTGTCCATAAACAGCTCCAGGTTTTCCCCGGCCGCGATGCGGTCGGTCCAGTCCGGGTAAGCGATGGTGGCACGGCCAACGGCAATCAGGTCGTAACCGTGGTCCAGCGCTTCATTGGCATCGGCGGCATTCACCACGCCGCCCACGCCCATCACCGGTACCTGAGCCAGCGTTTCAGAACGCATCGCGCAGTATTTTTCGATAAGCGGCGTCGGGTCCTGGGTGTCAACAATGGAAGGACGCAGGGTCGCGCCGACGGAGAAGTGGAGGTAGTCCACGCCGCGAGCCGCCAGTTTTTCCAGCAGGTACATGGTGTCTTCAAAGCGGATGCCCGGCACCTCCAGCTCTTCAGGGGAGAAGCGATAGCCAATAATAAAGGCGTCGTCCGCGTACTGGCGCACCATTTTGTGGGTGATGTCCAGAACCGCCAGCGGGAACTTCGCGCGGTTATCGCGGCTGCCGCCCCACTCGTCGTCACGCTGGTTAGAGTTTGGCGAATAGAACTGCTGAATCAGATAGGTGTTCGCCCCGTGGATTTCCACGCCGTCGAAGCCGGCCTGGATCGCGCGGCGCACCGCTTCACCAAACTTGCCGATCATGCCTTCGACTTCTTCGCCAGTCAGCGCCACTGGCGTTGCTGCGCCCTCACGCGGCGCGGCAACAGCGCTTGGGCCAACCGGCGTACGGCCACCGATCAGTTTCGGGTCAACCATGCGGCCGCCGTGGTAGATCTGCAGCAGGGCCTTTGACCCTTTGGATTTAATCGCCTCCGCGATTTTCGCCAGCCCGGCAATTTTCTCGTCATTATCAATCCCGATCGCGCCCGGGAAGGCGAGGCCGAGATCGTCAACGAAGCAACACTCCACAATGATGGTGCCGATGCTGCCGGAGCGAGCACGGTAGTACTCCACCAGTTCGCTGGTAACGGTGCCGTCGTAATAGCCGGTACAGGTGGTCATAGGGGCCATTAACAAACGGTTTTTCAGTTCAGTGCCATTCGGTAATGTGAAGGGGCTAAGAATGCGTTCGTTAGTGCTCATAATAGAAACTCCAAACTTTTAAAAAATTAAGAATTCGTTATCGGAGTGATTTTTTAGTTCGTCGTTATTTGCCGATGTCATGATATTAATATAATGATTTTTTTAGTTTCTAAAGTTATTACG